>DASQMM010000317.1:0-4522 GCA_035645495.1 Brevibacillus sp.
TAAAGAAATGGTGTTGATCGAGAAATCGGAGCTGGATGGTCGGGTAGTTCATGTCTATCCTACCAAAAAAGGAAAAGAAGTGATTGAAGCAAGCCGTCGAAGTGTTCCTTCTATTTTTCGTCTGACGTATGCCCTGGAGAAAATGGAGGAACGATACAGTACAGCGGTAGTAGAATTGTTCTTCGAGTGTCTGTCATTCCTTGCCCAATCTTTGCACGGTTCAGAGAAAGTTCGCTGGATTCAGGAAGGGGAAGATCGCATTCCCAACCAACGCCACTTGATCAGTTAGAATTAGGGGGTGGAAAAATAAGGGTTATTGCTTTATACTTATTATTACATCAAATGGGATTACAGGAAACGGGTCCCCGCTTTGGTGGAAAACTTCAGACGAGGAGGGATTGCTAATGGAGCATTTCGACCACTTGTATGACGAATCAGAAAACGCGAAGGTACGTTTTCTCGGATTCGCCTCAGAGGGAAGTCGGCATGACTTCGGTATTGTCTATACTCACAAGTTTTACGGGAAGCCACTGGTCATCTGTATGCAAACCGGGCAATCGACACTCCTTTGTTCGGAGGATGCCGTGAATCCAGGTTATCTGCAAAAGATTTTTCGCCTCGATTCTGCGAGCGAAGCCGAAGCTCTCGCTCAGTTTTTCCAAGAATATTTACCTACGATTTCCTTTGAAGACAACCAGTATTAGGTAGCGAGCAGAAGTTTTTCTTCTGCTCGTTTGTTTTATTTGCTGACCCGGGGGAGAGGAAAATAGATGTACAAACATAAATGGCCTGCTGTCGAACCAAAAGCGGCAGTTGTCCTGGTTCACGGTACGGGAGAACATCACGGGAGGTATGCGCATGTTGGCCGCTATCTGAATGAACAGGGATATGATGTGTATACAGGCGATTTGCCGGGATGCGGCCAATCGCCGGGAAAAAGGGGACATATCTCCTCGTTCTCCCAGTATATCGATACTGTGCATCAATGGACAAACGAAGCGTTGGTACAATCGGATGGCCGGCCGGTCTTTTTAATGGGGCATAGCCTGGGAGGATTGATCGTCACAAGATATGCTCAAACACAAGCAACCGCCGAAAAACTTAGCGGCATCATTTTGACTTCACCGTGTATGGAGCTCGTGCTGAAGGTTCCCGAGTGGAAAAAAAGCCTAGCCAAGGTGCTAGACCGGATCTGGCCGTCCCTGGCCTTGCCCAATGGTATATCGCCGGACATGGTCTCACGGGATGTGGAAGTACAGGATCTATATAAGCGGGATCCCCTTAACTTTCACAAGGTAAGTGTACGCTGGTTCGAGGAACTGCATCGAGCCATGAAACAGGCTTGGGAGGAGGCGGATAAGCTCGATTTGCCCATGCTGATCCTTCAGGCGGGAGACGATCAGCTGGTAGATGCTCGGGCTGTTGCGCGTTTTGCGGACCGAATCCAAGCTGAGAAGGAGTTTCATCTCTTCCCACATCTTCGTCATGAGTTGCTGAATGAACCTGAAAAACAGCAAGTGTTGGTGAAAATGGTTCAATGGATGGAGAAAAAAAGCCCAAAAACACAAATATGACATACTAATTACAAAAAAATGTGTAGAATTACCGTATTGACTCTAATTAGAGTGACATATTAATATAGATATAACATCTTAATTGGAGAAATACGAATTCACACTGCCAACGGCAAGGTGATGACGGAGGGGACCAGGATGGGGACAATCGTTTGTCAAACTTGCGGTTCGATCATTGAGCATTTTGAAAGCAATCAAGTGAAAACGCTTTATGCCATTTGTGATTGCGAAGGATGTTTGAGACAAAATCAGGAGGAAAGATCCTAATACAGAAATGACAGGGCTCATGGAGTCCTGTTTTTTTTGACAAGCTTTTGTCGATGGGGGATAATAAAGAAGAGAGATAATTGCTGTAAAAGGAGGAATATTTTCATGAAGCGAAAACCCATCCAGGGTTTGTTGGCAGCGGTGATGCTGGTCGGCACCCTGTGGGGCGGGACGCCAGCACTAGCCAGCAGCGTTGGAACCGAAGTGAAGATTAACTCGGGACAACCGGCAGTTTCCAAGACGGGATTCGACATTTCGAATAATTATGCAGTGTGGATCGCTGAAGGTGAAAAGGCAGTCACCCTTTATGATTTGAAGAAGGGGACAGAGACGAAAATCGGTGATAAGAAGTCTGACAAAGAGAATCCGAAGGTAGATGGGGATTACGTCGTATGGATTGATTCTCGCCACGGAAATTCGGACGTGTATCTCTACGATATCTCCTCAGACGAGGAAAAGAGGATTACAACAAAATCCACAGCTGGATCTGAAGTGGAGATTTCAGGCAAATATGTTGTCTGGACGGATAAACGCCACAAAGGAACAGATATCTACCTGTACAATATCGAAACCGAAGAAGAGACCCGCGTATCCACTAGCAGCGAAGCAAGCAAACCAACCGTGAGCCCCATCTATGTGGCATGGGAAGATAGACGCAACGGCAACTCCGATATTTTCTATTATGACATCGCGGAAGAGACAGAACACGAAGCGGATGTGAGCAGTGGACAGCAGGTAAACCCAGTCATCGATTACGATACAATCTTGTATGAGAGCCCACGGGGTCAGCAACTGTACAAATTTTCCATCGATACTGGCAGATCCAAAAAAGTGACCTCTGACTCCAGTTCAAAAACAACTCCACACCTGTATGACGATACATACGTGTTCGCGAGCAACAACAGTCTCATGCTTGGGGATATAGACAAGAGCTCTATAGAACGTATTGCTTCCCGTATTTATTCCAAGTTGCAGCCTCGCATATACGGTGACCTTGTTATGTTTGCTAGGAGCGATAGCGAGGGGAAAATTCGCCTGAGCATGTATGACCTCAGCGATGAAGAAGAGTTAGAGATTGGCGGAATCGCGGGAGAACCGTCCTCACCAGCAGGTTCTGATCGCTATGTCGTTTACCTATCCACTTCTAAAAGGACCTCTACCGTAATCCTGTACGATGTAGAGAAGGGTTCGAGCACAGCGATTACTGATGAAGATGCGGATCCGATCAGACCGCTCATAAGCAATCGTTACGCCGTTTGGTATGATAAGAGCTCGAAGGCTCTAATGTCATATGACATCCGAAGAGGGAAAATAACGAGAGTAACGGACAAATCTGTAAAACCATCTAGGGACTTTTATGAGTTGGACGGCAACAATCTGCTCTGGGTAAACGAAGACCGGAGAAATGAATTGATGGTTACCGACCTTACTAATGGCGATGAAGAAGATATTACTCGCTTGGGAAAAGATCCATTAAGCCTGGATATTTACGGGGATTACATCACATGGGTATTGGAGGACAGCCGAGGCAAGGCGACTGTATACCTGTATGATCGTGATATTAATCGGGAAACGAAAATCGTTTCCGGCGTACAAGTAGAAAAGGCATCCATTGGCGATAACTTTGTCGTATGGAGTGAATACACTACTGGCAGAGACGCTTCCTGGGATTTGTTCTACTACGATATGAAGCGTGGCAAAATTAATCCTGTGACCAGATGGAACAATGGCGACCAACTGGATCCGCAGGCATCTCGCAGCATGGTGCTTTTTTATGACAATCGTTTGTCGCCAAAGCCAAAAGATTTCTACTACGAGCTGTATGACATCAATAATGATTCTTTCAGCAAGCACTACTGGAAAGATGAAGCGAAGATGGATGAGCCTCGCATAGGCGGAAACCGCGTCGTATGGATTGATGAGCGTGATGGTGATCCATATGTCTATACCATGGCATTCGCGAGTGCTCGTGAGGACGATGATGGGGACGATGACGGAGACGATGACAATGGCGGCATCGATCACGGCGATTATGTGGAATATCCATTCTTGGCCGCATTGGAAGGGGATGTATTCTTCGACATCCTGGACCAGTTCGATTACGACCAAATCGCTTTCGTAGTGTTCCCTGGAACCAACAAAGAAAAGTCGGTTTCCTTCCTGGCGGCGCTTGATGATGCAGATCTCTTGTTTGATTTGCTGGATGAGGCAGATATGAGCGATATCTACGTTCGCGCCTACAAATAAGAGTCAAACCGAATTGAAAAAAGAGCAGGTTGAGGGACTTATAATCCTCAAACCTGCTCTTTTTCTTTCCTGTCACCCAGAGATCGCCGTTTGTCTCTTGACCACCTTGATCGTCTTCAAGGTTTCATCCTCCGGTCCCTGGACAGGAAGACCGACGCGGATGTTCTCCTGGATGTAGGCGATGTTTTCTTCCGTAATCACTTCTCCAGGCAGGAAGATCGGAATTCCTGGCGGATACACCATGATAAATTCAGTGATGACCCGGCCCGCAGCTTCCGCCAAAGGTATCGTTTCTGTCGGTGCATAGAAGGCATCGCGAGGCGTTGACGACAATACCGGAATTTCGGGAAGAGAGATCGTCGGTTGTTCCTCCGCCTGCACGTGAGCGAATTCGACAGCGAGATCACGCAAGGCATTGACGAGGATCTGGATGG
>DASQMM010000318.1:0-3128 GCA_035645495.1 Brevibacillus sp.
ATTGTAAAGGGATATATTGTCGCGACGCCAAAAAGGGACCATAAATTGCTGATCGCACATCTGGAATCCAAGCAGATTGATTATACTCCGTACAAAAAGTATCTGCATACGGAAGCGTGAAACCGTGAGTGTCGGGCTGCCGCTAAGTTACATAGTGAGAAACAGATTTGGTGGTCCTCCAGCTGTAGCGTAGCGGAGGAAAAAGGGAAAAACGCTCCAGGCGGGTTGGGATCTTTACTGAGGGTCGGCCAGGGCCGGCTCCACTCCAAAGGCGGAACCGCGGCCAAAAGCAGCCAGTTCCAGGGAGTATTCCAGGGTTGGCCGCTGAAACCGTGTTCCGCCTTTTCCGTTGCGCCTGGGTCAAGATCCCAAATGCCTTCGCTTTTTTTCCCTTTTTCCTCGACCAGCTTAACCTGGTTATCGTATTACTTTTGAGAGCTTCTCATGGGGTGTATCTCTTGCATAGAAAAAGCTGCCATCACCTTTGATGGCAGCTTTCCCATTATTTATACTTAGTCCAAGGTCAATACAACCCGACCATTGATTTGTCCTTTTTCCATCCGCTCGAAGACCTCATTGATCTTCTCCAGCGGCTGCGTCTCGATGATCGCCCTTACCTTGCCTCGCGCGGCAAAATCGAGTGCTTCCTGCATGTCCTTTCGGGTACCTACAATAGAACCTTTAACTGTCACACCGTTTAGCACGGTATCAAAAATCGGGATAGGCAGATCAGCGTTTGGCAAGCCGACGACCACCACCGAACCACCTCTTCGGACAGACTTGTACGCCTGTTCAAAAGCCTTTTTGGTAACCGCCACGCTGATTGCGGCATGTACGCCCCCAACCTGCTCCTGAATCGCTTGGATCGGGTCTGTTTCACTTCCGTTCACGGTTACGTCTGCCCCCAGTTCCTTGGCTAGCTCCAATTTCTCCGGGTGAATGTCAACAGCTACGACATTGTATCCCATCGCTTTGGCATACTGCAGCGCAACATGGCCCAGACCGCCAATTCCATAGATGGCGACCCACTCGCCTGGCTTGCTATTCGCTACCTTCAGCGCTGTGTAAGTAGTCACACCTGCGCAAAGAATCGGTGCGGCATCCACATCGCTCAACTCATCCGGAATACGTGCCACATAAGCTGCCGGGGCGACGCAATATTGCGCATACGCGCCATCTGCCGAATAGCCGCCGTTTAGTTGGTGCTGACACAAGGTTTCCCAGCCCGTCAGACAGTAATCGCATTCCCCACATGCCGAGAATAGCCAGGGAATCCCTACGCGATCCCCCACTTTCAGCGAGGTCACTCCCTCCCCCAGCTTCTCCACGACCCCTACTCCTTCATGTCCAGGAATGAGGGGCAGCTTCGGTTTGACCGGCCAGTCTCCTTGTGCGGCATGCAAATCTGTATGGCATACACCGCAAGTTTTGACACGCACCAGCACCTGGCCATACCCTGCCTGTGGCACCTCCACCTCTTTTACCTCCAGCTTTTGTTGGAATCCATTGACGACCGCTGCTTTCATTGCTCTTCCTCCTCTTTTCAGGTGTTTTTCGACTCTGCCAATTCTTTTTGCAATCCGTGTGCCAAGATGAAAACGCTTTATTTCCTGCCTATCAGCTTCAGATATCGTTTCATCCGGCCGCAATATTGGCTGAACGGGCCGAAAAAACGGCCGCTTTGCCGAGCTTTTGGCTGCGACAGGAAATCGGCTCTGTTCTGATGTATTACTAAGAAAGAGAGAAAGGAGGATGCCGCATGCAGATTTCGAAGTTTATGACACCGGAAATCATTTTTGGAAACCAGTCCCTGGGACAAATCGGCGAAAGCCTGCGCAGGCTGGGTGCTACCCGAGTCTTTCTCGTCAGCGACCCCGGAGTAGAAAACGCAGGTTGGACCGAGCAAATCCTTCATTATCTGCGGCAGCAGAACCTGGACTATGTCCTGTGGACGCAAATTACAGCCAATCCGAAAGACTATGAAGTCCACGCCGGGGTCGCCGAGTACCGCTTGAAAGAGTGCAATGCCATCCTTGGCGTCGGCGGAGGCAGTGCGATTGATGCAGCAAAAGCCATCGCCCTCTTGGGTACCAATGAAGGCCATATCGTCGACTACGAAGGCGTCGATAAAATCAGCCACCCTTTGCCGCCCATGGTGATGGTCCCGACTACAGCCGGATCGGGATCCGAAGTTTCGCAATTTTCCATCATCGTCGACAGTGCAAGAAAAGTGAAGATGGCGATCATCTCCAAATCCCTGATTCCCGATATCGCGATCATCGATCCGCAAACCTTGATGACGAAGGACCAACAGCTGACAGCCAATACTGGCATGGATGTGCTCACCCATGCGATCGAATCCTATGTCTCTCTTGCCGCCACCCCGCTAACGGAGGTGCATTCGCTGCAAGCCATGCGATTGATCGCCAAGCATCTGCGTCCGTCTGTAGCAAGCTGCTACAACGCAGAAGCGAAGCATGCAATGGCCATGGCCAGCTTGCAAGCCGGCATCGCCTTCTCCAATGCCATTCTGGGAGCGGTGCACGCGATGTCCCACCAGCTCGGCGGATTTCTCGACGCTCCCCATGGAGAAGTAAATGCGATCCTGCTTCCCTATGTTCTGGAATACAATTACTTAGCCGTACCTGAAAAATACCGGCACATCGCAGAATGTCTGGGCGAAAACACTTCCGGCTTGAGCTTGCGCGACTCTTCCCGTCTTGCGTTAAAGGCTGTCAAAGACCTGGCGCGAGATCTGGACATTCCGGAGTCGCTCTCCGCGATCGGCCTGCAGCCTGACCAAATCGAATGGCTGAGCACGCATGCCCTTCAGGATGTTTGCATGGCCACCAACCCGCGTGACATGACTGTAAATGATGTTGCCGCCATTTTCCGGCAAGCCCTGTAGGAGGACTCACATGTACAAGAAGCAGGAGATCTTGGAGAAGCTGACCGGCATCCAATCCTCTCGGAAGAGCTACTATACCGAGCTGATTTATCTCGTGGAGGAGCTGAAAAAGAAAAACAACCAGCTTGCTGTCATCAACCAGCTGACGCAAATTCAGATCAACGCCACCTGGCCCGAGACGAGTATCGCCATCGCAAGACAAATGCAGCTGATCCTGCCC
>DASQMM010000319.1:0-8623 GCA_035645495.1 Brevibacillus sp.
GAGCGCGCACGGCTCCGCGATCATCAAGCCAGCCGCCGGTACGCACGGGGTCGGCGTCGTGCGAATCCGTGAAAAAGACAACGGTTTTGAACTGAAAGGCAGGAACCGGGAGAATCAGCCCTTTAGCCGCTTCTTCAGGCACTGGGGAGGGGTGAAGCTCTTCCTCTCCTCTTTTACAGCAGGACGCAAATTCCTCGTCCAACCGTATCTGAAGCTGCATACGCCAGATGGTATCCCATTCGACGTTCGCGTCCTCGTCCAAAAAAACGGCCTTGGCGAATGGGAGGTAACCGGCAAGGCTGTGCGGCTGGGAGATCCGCGCAGCATCACATCGAACCTGCACGGTGGGGGAAAGGCCGTCTCGCTCTCTCCCTTTCTCGCTCGTACCTATAAGCCGGCCATGCAGGAACGTATCGAACAGCAGGTAAACCAGTTGGCAGTCGAGCTGCCCATTTTTTTGGAGCAGTCACACGGCAGACTCGTAGAACTGGGAATAGATATCGGCATCGATACTTCAGGCCATGTCTGGGTCATTGAAGTCAACAGCAGACCAGGGCGCAATGTATTCAAGCTGATAAACGATCCGGTCGCCAAGCGGCACTCGATCACCCAACCGGTACGATACGCCAACTATCTCATGAAGAGCGTGTAGGAGGTAACAAAGCATGGAAATAACCAGAGTGCGGCTACGCTTCCTTACCCATCCTCATGTCTGCGGGATCATCCTGCCGATTCATCTCTGCCAAAAACTCCAGCTTCGACCCCGTCAAAAAATCACGGTCATGCTGGGGAAAAAGGAAGTTGTAGCCACAGTCCTGCAAGACAGGAGAAATCCTGACAGCACCATCGTCAAGGTCACCAGCCTGCTGCGATCCGAGCTGGGCATTCCCCATGGGGGATTGATCAATCTGAAGCGCGAAGGCGAGGTTCTGCGCCTTGGCCCCGCAATCGGGATCGTCACCACCGGAATACGCCGCGATCCCCGTCAACCCATCGGACAGCGAACCTCGTTTTTTCACAAGCTGCTGCTGGCCCAAGAAGGCAAGGGCGTCTTTTACTACATCTTCTCGCCGCACGATGTAGACTGGAACAACCATACCGTCTCCGCATGGTTCCTGCGCAAAAGCAGCAAAGGCGGCTATGTCTGGCGGAGATTGACGACAGCTATGCCGGATGTGGTCTATGACAGGATCCCGTCCAGGTCTGCAGAAAAGCACGGAGCTGTACGGGAGTTTAAATACAAACTGGCAAGCTATCCTCACTTGCCGGTGTTTAACCAAGGCTTTTTCAACAAATGGAGCGTCCACCAGTTGTTATATCCCAACCCGGAGGTAAACGAACACATACCTGAGACGTATACGGCACCATCGCTGCAAACGGTTCGCAATCTGTTGAGGAAGTACCCGATTGTCTATCTAAAGCCAAAAAATGGAAGCCTTGGATACGGCATTGTCAAAGTCGTGCGACAGCCGGGAAAAGGATATGAAGCTTCCTATCACACGGGAAACGGCAATGTAAAACGCCACTTCACCAAACTGGCCACCCTCTATCAGCATGTGTTTCGTACTCGGCGCATCCGAAATTACCTCGCACAGCAAGGGATACCGCTGATGACCTTCCACGGACGGCCATTTGATTTTCGGGTGCATCTGCATAAAAACCAGTTGAACGAATGGGTCGTATCCTGCACGGCCGCAAAAGTGGCGGGATCGGGCAGCGTCACCACGCATGTGCGGACGGGTGGAACCGTCATCCCGGGCGATGAATTGCTCTCCCATCTCTTTGGCAGACAGAAGGCAATCATCACGGAGCGGATCAAGGAAGCCTCGATTCGTTTGGCTACCGCGATCGAACAAGCAAAAGGAACCGACCTGGGTGAGCTGGGCTTGGATATGGGGATTGATACACGCGGTCATGTCTGGATGTTTGAAGCCAACTCCAAACCAGGCCGTTCCATTTTCAAGCACGCCCGACTTAAGCATGCCGATCAGGAATCGCGTAAACTTCTCGTAGACTACAGCTGCTATCTTGCGAACTTTTGATCGAAGTCAGACATCGTTTTTTCTCAGGAAGGAGGAACACCCATGCCTCAATTGCGCTCCGGGTGGCTGACCGTCCTCCCCAGCGGCAAATGGTACATCCAGCTTCCGCGACAAGCTAAGCTCAAATATGGACGAAAACCGCTGACTGCCAGTCTGGGACCCTTCTCGCAAACCAAACGGCTCTACTCGGGCCTTCCCAGTCAACAGCCTGGGCGCTTCCGCACGCGGATCAATTGGAAGATGAGCAGCAACATATTGCGTATCGGGCCGATCCTGGGCATTCTGACGGTAGGAGACGGCGTTTCCTTCGTCGGGAACCGGGATAACTTTAGGGACATCTGTCTGTCCGGAAAAAAATGGGGCGCCCTGGTATATGTCTTCACCCCTCATGGCATCAATTGGGAAAAAAAGAAAGTCCGCGGCTTTCTGTACAACGACCGGGAGCAAAGCTGGCAGCCGATGACGATGCCCTTTCCCCACGTGGTCTACAATCGCATCCCGACACGAAAGGCAGAACAGCAGCCCAAGGTGAGGAATACATTGGAAAAAATCGCTCAGCTCTCCAATGTCACCCTGTTTAACCGTCGTTTTTTTGACAAACAGGAGCTTTTCGCGATTTTGGAGGATTTTCCGGATATCTGTCCCTATCTGCCTGAGACGAAGAAGCTGGACTCCCCCGCCCGATTCCGGCACTTCTGTTCCGAGCATCAGTTTGTCTATCTCAAACCGGTGCGCGGCAAGGCGGGAGAGGGAATCATGCGGATTGAATATAAAAATAAGGCGTGGCGGGTACAGCGTCTGAAGGAGCAAAAAGCCATCACGCGCCGCTTCTCCAATCTTGACGATCTCTGGCGCTACGTCAGGGGTCATGTGCGGCAAAAGCGATACATCATGCAGAAAGGAATTAAGCGAGCCCGCTATCAGGGCAAACCTTTTGATCTGCGTGTCCTTGTGCAGAAAAACGGCGAAGGAGAGTGGGGGGTGACCGGTGTGGGGATCCGTAGGGCTGGCGCTCAGAGCATTACCACACATGTGCCGCGCGGGGGATCCATCCACTCGCTGACAAGCGTCCTGCAATCCCTGTTCCCGGACGATCCGAAAAAAATGGAGGCGACGATCCATCAGACAGCACTATCCATAGCGCGAGCCCTACATCAGAAGAGCAAAGATCTGGCAGAAATGTCCATGGATCTGGGACTTACGGAGGAAGGGAATATTTGGTTTTTCGAAGCCAATGCCAAGCCGGAAAAATTCGATGAACCGACAATTCGACGCCATTCGCTGTCCAATCTCATTCACTACGCCCAATATGTCTCCCGCTTGCAGGGTGGTCACGGGGCGCAAGCGGGATAGGGGGTGAAGCTGATGAAACCAACATACAGACTCCTCCCCCCGCAGCTCTTGGCAGAATCACAAGCAACGCTGGTTCGTTTTGTCCGACAAGAAGGGGATCGCCGCATCACGAAGCAAGCAATGGAATGGCTCGAGAAGCTGACACCAAAGCTCTTGCAGTCACAGGAGACCCGATTGGTGCTAGCGATGCGGGGCAAGCAGGTGATTGGCCTATTTGCCATCAGTCGATACGGACTGCACCATTCCTTTCTGGTCGTCGACAAAAGATACCGGCATCGCGGTATTGGCAAAGGCTTGACCCAATATGCATGTGCCCTTTTTCCCAAGCTGTATGTACGCATTGCTCTGGATAATGAGGCGAGTCTTGCCCTGTTTCAGGGACTTGGTTTTGAACTCGTGAAAGCCTCAATCGGACCAACAGGGAAACCTACGCTATGGCTCGCATTTGGAAAGTGGACACCTGATGATTTGCAAAAACATGCCGGCTGATGGAACCGGCATGTTTATTCCCATTTACCTGTCGGAATTTTCTTTCTATCCTTCATCCATGCATTAGCTTGCAATCCTTGGTAAAAAGTAATGGCAGGAGGTGGTCAATCATGACCTTTCAATCTAACAACATGATGCAATCCAGCTTTCCACAATCCGCTCAATCCATGTTCCAACCTGGTTTCGCGGGAACCAATTCCCAGGAGGTGCGCTACCAAAACCAAAGCGGGTTTTCCCAGGCTTCTGCCGCACCTACATACGGCGCTTTTTCCTATGGCGGGAACACAGGCAATGCTTCGGCTCAGTCGATGTTCCAACCAGGCTTTGCGGGAACCAATGCTCAAGAGGTGCAGTACCAAAATCAAACCGGGTTTTCCCAGGCTTCTGCAGCCCCTGCGTTTGGCGCTTTCTCTTCTGGCGGGATCACAGGAAACGCTTCGGCTCAAGCCATGTTCCAACCAGGCTTTGCGGGAACCAACACCCAAGAGGTAAGACAGCTTAACCATGGCTATTCCCAACAGCCTTTTGGCGGCTTTACGCAGTCGCAAGCATCCTTCCAGCCTTCTTTTGGCGCACAATCGGTTTTCTCCCCTGGTTTTGCAGGGACCAATGTGAGTGAAGTACAGTCCCGCAATAGTGGCTCTTACAATGCACTCAGCAATAACTTAGGTTCTTTCCCGCAGGCAAGCATGTCCTCACAAGGGCAATTCTTCGGCGGTGGCGCAAACAGCGTTTTCTCTCCTGGTTTCGCAGGAACCAATACACAGGAAGTACGTCAGCAAAACCAAAACAGTGCTGCTTTTGCCAACACCAACTTCCAACAACAACCACAGGCTCAGTTGCAACAACAAGCCTTCTTCAGCGGATACCCGCAACAAACACAAGCAACTGCTGGGCAGCTGGGATTCGGCGCACAAGCTGTCTTCTCGCCGAACTTTGCGGGAACCAATGTTCAGGAAGTACGCTCCTTGAATGCAGGACAAGCTGCTCCACATACCGGATCGATCTTCCCAGGCAGCTTCTAAACACCCTGCTGCTACCGGTTCTGCACAAAAACAAAGAGGCCATTCCGCGGTCCTATGACCCGGAGCGGCCTCTTTTTCCTGCATCATTCCGACTTTCTCACCATCTCAATAGCTTGATAAAAGTCATGGAGTGCCTGCAATCCTCTTTCATCAACCGTAAAGGCAATCTCACCGAAGCGGTAGGAATCCTGCTCTGCAATCATCCAGGCCGAATCCTCCTGCTGGAACTGCTCGTTTACACAGGCATCGGTTTTTTCCAAGCGTTCCCGTACATCCAGATGCTTCTTCCATTCTGGCTGAAAAGCTTCGTGGACCCGGGCCAGTCTTTCGTCCCTGCGTGCAAGCCTGTACAAGGCAAGCTCCATTTGCAGCCAGCAGGTCGTATAGAAGTGGAATTCCAGAAAAAGGGTTTTGATAGCCTGGCGCAGTGAGGTGTCATCCTGGCTCATCTTGCATTGCTTGGCGGCAGCCCGCACCTCCGCTTTCCTATCTTGGATCACGTCAAAATGGCTGACAGCGCCTCGGTAAAATTTTCGCACAATCTGGTACAGCATCTCTGCCGACCGGGGAGGCAGTCCTTGATAGCGATTCGGCACATCCCTCATGGTTTGTCGCTCCTGTTCCTGTCTGTTTCCCTTATTGTACAACAGGAGGGAGGATGAAATCAGTCTTTGGCATTTTTCCAATATTCATAAGCATGCACCGCAATTCCCTTGAAGGAGGAATGCACGCCCAGAGAGCGCGTAACCAGATCGAGCTGCCGCATCATCTCGGCCTTACCTTCTTCGTAAAAGGTGACGTAATTTGCTTCGCGGCTCTCCTTCATTTCGACGGCGACGATGAGATCCTTGCCGATGCTTTCCGCATATCGGATCTCGCTGTCGACCAGGCTCAGGATGCCTCCTTCCCCCTCAGCTTGATCGCGAAAGGCCATCATCGTCGTATGATCCAACTGGCTGATCATCCAGTGGCTGAACGGCAGCTCCGGCTGACCGGGAGTAGGCGAGTTGTCCAGCCAGGCGGCCAGATCCACACTGGTTTTCAACCCCGGGCTCTTCCCGGCCTCAGCGACGAACGCCTGAATATTTTCCATCCATTGGCGGAGCAGTCCTTCCTTATCCGTATGCCAGATGGGCATGACATACGGCTCGATGTCCAGGTGAATACCCGCCCATTTATCTTCCTCGGATGCAGCCTCGTTGTAGCGCTTCACCCACTGCACCAGCTTGAGGATCTTGCCTCGGCTCTCCTCCAGCGCCCAGATCGGATGGCCGCCCATCGCGTGCACCTCGATGCCCGCAGCATGTGCTTCCCGATTGAATCGCTGGTACTCCTGAAAAGGCAGATTCATATCGATGCGAATATACAGGAGATTTACGCCTTTCTCCTGCGCAAATGCGAGAATTTCCTCCCTCTCCGTCAGCAGGGTTTCCGCTCGCCAGATATAGGTGCCGATATAGGGAGCCGGCTTTTGGGCAGGCGTTTTCCGTTCTGAGGAAAGCTCCTTCCAGTAGCGGTAGTCGTGTATCGCCACTCCCTTGAAGGATGGATGCTGATTCAAATTTTGCGACATCTGGTCCAGCTGCTTTTGCATCTCAGCCGTTCCCTCTTCCGCAAAAGTCGTGTGGTTCTCGTCACCTTTTTTCAGATTGACGGCGACCAACAGATTTTTCCCCAAGCGATCGCCATCCTTCATCTCGGAGTCAATCTGCTCCAGGACGCCGTTGGGACCCGTCACCTTGTCGCGATAAGCCATGAGAACAAGCGTGTCGAAGCGGTTGATCATCCAGGCGGACAGCGGCATATCGCTCCCTGCTTCTGCCTTGATCTCATCGAGCCAGAAGGCGATTGCTGCGCTTGTCTCCAGTTCTAAGTCTGCTTTGGCAGCCTCTACAAACACCTGGATATTGGCTTTCCACTCGCGGATGACTCGCTCTTGATCCTGTTGCCACTCCGGCAGCAGATACGGCTCAATATCGAGCTGAATCCCCTGTATGCGCTCATCTTCCTGCGCTTCCCGATTGTACTGCTTGACCCAATTCACGATTTTCAGCATACGATCCTGATGGCTTTTCAATGCCCAGGCAGGATGTCCGGCAACCGCGTGCACCTTGATCCCATGTGCTGAGGCCTCGCGAATAAAGGAGCGGTAGTAATTGAATGGCCAGTTCATATCCATCCGTACATAGAGAATGTCGATCTGGTTCTGCTTGGAAAAGGCGAGAATCTCCCGCTTTTCCTCCCCAATCTTATCCGCTTGCCAGATCCAGGTGGCTTTGCTTTTCTGCTCCTCAGAGGAAAACCCGAATAAAAAGCCGATCGTGAGGCAAAGGACGCTACATGTAAATCTCTTGGCTTTCATTCAGATCAGTTACTCCTCTCTCTGACTGACCTGCTTCCAGCTTTCGTAGTCGTGGACAGCGCTTCCTCCGAAGGCTGGATGCCGGGACAAAGCCCGGTGCAAGATCGCTAGTTGATTCGCCATTTCCTCGGTTCCCCTTTCATGAAAGCTGACATGCGGACCTTCTCCGGAATTCAGGATATTGACTCCGACGATGACAGACCGCTGCTTTTGCTCATTCGCGTCATCTACGATCCGCTGTACGATGCTCAGGATGCCGTTGGGACCGTCGGCATAGTTGCGATAGGCCATCAGCGTTATGCTGTCCAAGCGCTGCAGCATCCAGTTGCTCAGCTTTTCGGTTTCCCCTGGCACCTGGACCGAATCGATCCAGAAAGGAAGGTCGGCGCTGACGAGCAGATCCGTATCCTTCTTGGTCTCAGCGACCAGGTACTCGATGTTCTCCATCCATTGCCGGACGATTTTCTCTCGGTCCTTCTCCCAATCCGGCAACAAATACGGCTCGATATCCACATGGATTCCTTGAAAGCGTTCGTTTTCTGGCGATTGATTGTTGAACGCCTTGACCCATGCGATCAGGTTGGCGATGCTATCCCGGTTGCGGGTGAAGACCCAATGGGGATCTCCGCTGAGCGCCTCGACGTCGATCCCGGCACGACTTGCCATGCCGATAAAGCTGCGGTAAGCATGCGGAGGAATGTCAATTGGTTTGATCTGCAGGTAGATCCGATTGATTTGGTGTTCTTTCGCAAATGCGACGATCTCATCAGGCTGTGCAATGATCTGTTTGGCATCCCAGATCCAAGTCGCTCTGGTCAAAGGAGGGTTCTGGTTCATCATCAATAGGGTCAGGGTCAGTGACAGCAAGCAAAGCAGCAGCGGCAGCCAGATCCTTTTTTTGTGCCGAAACCATTTTCCCAGCCCGTTCTGGATCATGGGAGCTGGATCTGCTTCCTTTTCTGTTGGTAGTTTTCCTTGTTCACCTGCCGCTCCCTGGCAATCGCCAATGCCTGGCTCGGCACGTGATCGGTAATCGTCGATCCTGCCGCCACGTAAGCACCTGCCCCAATCGTTACCGGCGCAATCAGATTGACATTGCAGCCGATGAAAGAATGATCCTCAATCGTCGTTTTCTGCTTGGTCGCCCCGTCATAGTTCACGGAAATCGTCCCGCAGCCGATATTGACGTGGCTCCCAATCTCACTGTCTCCCAAATAGGAGAGATGGGAGACTTTGGAGTGGTCACCCAGCTTTGTTTTTTTCAACTCAACGAAGTCACCCACCTTCGCCCCTCTGCCGACTTCGGAGCCTGGGCGGATGTTCGCATACGGTCCAATCACGGCCTCGGCGCG
>DASQMM010000320.1:0-11213 GCA_035645495.1 Brevibacillus sp.
ATGCATCCGATGAGCGTGGACACGGGGTTGCACACGTTTGAAACAGGTTTGAAGACAGATACACACAATCTGTTCGTCATCGAAGGAGAAACGGATAAGATTCGCAAAATGCTGAACATCGTGGAGCGAGCAGTTCCTCTATCAGGACCAGAGTCCAAAGCAGTCATGGCGGATACGAGAACGGCAAGAAGAGAATGGTTCGGGAAAGTAGAGAAAGATGTTGTCCGGATTGTTTCCCGACTGCTAAAAATTAGAGAAGCCGACCTGGATCCTGAGGCGGAGATGAGTGACTTCGGATTTGACTCGATCCTGCTGACCCAGTTTAGCGAGGAATTAAGCGAGATGTATAAATCGGAAATTCTGCCCTCCGTCTTTTTTGAACATCGGACCCTTTCCTCCTTGATTGATTATCTGGTGAAAACCTGCGGGGAGCGATTGTTTGTACACGATCAGCTTCAATCAAGTGTGTCTCATGAAGCGGAGGCGGCTAAAACAGCCGCTTCTGTAGAGGAACGTCACCTAGAAATGGCTCCTGCACAATCTCGGACCGATGCTGGAGAATCGGTTGCAATTATTGGGATAAGTGGTGTGATGCCGCAATCGGCGGATTTGGGCGAATTTTGGGATCATCTGGAAAAGGGCCATGATCTGGTCACGGTCATTCCTCCTGATCGCTGGAATTGGTCTGACTTCCCTTCTCAATCGGAGGATGGGCATTGCTTTACGTCAAAATGGGGTGGCTTTTTACACGAAATCGATACGTTTGATCCTTTGTTTTTTGGCATTTCTCCCCGTGAAGCGGAACTGATGGACCCGCAGCAGCGCATTTTTATGGAGGTTGTCTGGCACGCGATTGAGGATGCGGGGTATCGGGCATCCCAATTATCGGGTACGCGGACCGCGGTGTTCGTGGGTGCCGCAACATCCGATTACAAGGAAATCGTCAGGGAGAATCGCAGCGACATCTTGCCCCAGATGACAACAGGCACTTCCCACTGTGTTTTGGCTAACCGGATTTCCTATTTCCTGGATTTGCATGGACCGAGTGAGCCTGTTGACACGGCTTGTTCCAGTTCTCTGGTGGCGATTCACCGGGCAGTTGAAGCGATTCGGAATGGAAATTGTGAAATGGCCATTGCCGGCGGGGTGAATATCATTGCAGATCCCGAACTGCATATTTCATTCAGCAAGGCAGGCATGCTCTCAGCAGACGGAAGATGCAAAACGTTTGACAAAGAGGCAAATGGCTATGTACGAGGGGAAGGAGTCGGAGCAATCCTCCTTAAGCCGCTCGGCAAAGCAATCGCGGATGGCGATCATATCTATGCTGTCATCAGAGGTAGTGAAGTAAACCATGGCGGACGTGCCAATTCTTTGACCGCGCCCAACCCCAATGCACAGGCCGATCTACTGGTCAGTGCTTACCGGAATGCACGGATCGATCCCGGCACAGTCAGTTATATCGAGGCTCATGGGACCGGTACAGCACTTGGCGATCCCATCGAAGTGAACGGACTGAAAAAGGCGTTCGCTCAATTATATCAAGAGTGGGGCAGGAGCAAGGGGGAAGTGCAGCACTGCGGGCTCGGTTCGATCAAAACAAACATCGGCCATCTGGAAACAGCCGCCGGGATTGCCGGAGTGTTGAAATTGCTGCTTGCCTTCCAACATAAAAGAATTCCAGCCACCATTCATTTCCGGGAGGTAAACCCGAGCATTCAATTAACGGATAGCCCGTTTTACATTGTTGATCAAACAAAGCCTTGGGACAGTTTGCCCGATGCGCAGGGTAATCCGATCCCGCGCAGGGCAGGCATAAGCTCGTTTGGTTTCGGCGGGGTGAATGCCCATGTTGTGTTGGAGGAATACATTCAACCTGGTCAACAGCCGGCAGCAGAGACGAAGCCGCAGGTGATTGTGCTATCAGCTAAAAACGCCGAACGGTTGAACGAGTATGCCCTAAAGTTCCTGTCTTTTGTTGACCGTACGCTGTCAGCTGCCAATCCGGGTAAAAGTCTGAATCTACATGATTTTGCCTATACCTTGCAAATCGGCCGTGAGCCGATGGAGGAACGCCTTGCATTCGTGGCGTCGTCTCTTGAAGAAGTACAGCGAGCTCTGCAGGCATATGTCCAAGGCAGCACGGATGTGCACCGCTATTTTCTTGGAAATGTAAAAGAGAACAAAGCAAAGCAGTGGTTTCGGGGAAGAGCAGGGGAAGAGTTTATCAAATGGGTGGTTCATGACCGTGATTGGGAAAAAATATCTGAAATGTGGGTAAATGGAATCGAGATCGATTGGCGGGTATTGCATCGTGAAACAACGCCTCGGCGCATTTCTTTGCCCACCTATCCTTTTGCCAAAGAAAAGTATTGGATTCAGCGAGCGAAGACGTCAGTTGCAAAATCAGAATTGCGCCCGTTGCTGGATGCGATCAATCCCACACTAAGTCTGGGAGAAGGCGTCGTGTTTCAAAAGGAGCTTCGCCACGAGATGCCTGTCGTGAGCGATCATCAGGTAGCGGGAGAGCCTGTCCTGCCCGGCATGGCTTATCTGGAGATGGCTTATTCGGCATTGGAACAGGTGAATCCGGGTGCTGATTACGAATTGACCAATGTGATTTGGCTCCATCCTTTGGTTGTCCAACAAGGGAAAACAGATGTGCAGATCGTCCTGCATGCGGATAAAGGGGAATTGCATTACACCATTCAAAGCCACGATCAAGAAGAGCGATTGATTACGCATGGGAAGGGTTCGTTTACGCCTGCGCAAGGCCCGCAACAGAAATGGGCGCTGCCCATTAACGAGATAAAAGGGAGAACTAAACAGGTAACGGAACGGGCCGAATTTTATCGCCGTTTCGAGCGATATGGCTTGACCTATGGTCCCTATTACCAAGGGGTAAACCGTGTCTGGCATAATTCGCATGAGGCGATCAGTTTGCTCAGTCTTCCTGAAATAGCTGCCACCGGTCCGAATTCGTATATCCTTCATCCTGGCATCATGGATGCAGCCTTGCAGACAATCGCCTCGTTCCTTGCTTACGAACAGGGAAGCTGCAGACCGCTACGGCTCCCATTTACTGTTGCATGCGTAAAAGCCTATCGTTCGCTGCCGCAAGAAGCCTATGCCTATGTCAGCAGAACGGAGGATGATCGCTATGATTGTCTGATCGCCGACCAACATGGTGAAGTTTGTTTGGAATTGAGAAATATAGTGTTCAAAGAGCGCAAGGATGCACAAAAATCCATGTGTTACGTTCCCGTATGGCAGGAACACTCCGCAGTCTGCGAAAAGCCAGCTCATGGCAAAAAAAAGCAGCATATCCTTTTAATCTACCCGCCCCATAGTGGTGGGTTGAAAAAGGCTTTGACAGATGCGCATGCGGAGGCTTCCGTATATGAAATACAGACAGGTACCGATCAGCAAGGGTTTGTTTCCCAGCTCGAACGGATGCAAGGATTGGATATGGTTTATTTTCTTGGTGGCGTGCAAGCTGAGGGCTTCGTCGACGAACAGCAACAAGTGTCCCTCTCCCAAACAAACGGGGTCATATCCCTGTTCCGATTCATAAAAGCACTGGGACAATCGCGCTTTAAAGAGCATGCATTCACGCTGAAAGTCATAACCAACAATGTTTGGCCGCTTACCCCCGATGAAAGCGTGTTTCCTTATGCTGCCAGCTTGTATGGCTTTAGCAAGTCTCTGCGCAAAGAATATCCCCATATCGCGGTGAGTTGCATCGACATTCGGTTGGAGGACGGTGCCGCATCCTTGCAGGCAGATCAGATGAAAGCATATGTCGCTTCGATCTTGAATGAATCTGTTGACGGCTGCGAGGAAGAGGTACTGCTCCGGGGCAAAAAACGCTATGTCCGTACGATCAAGCCCATCGTCCTTCCTGAGGTCAATGAAACTCCGTTCAAGCGCCATGGCGTATACCTGATCGTCGGCGGGGCGGGCGGAATCGGGCTGGAAGTAGGGAAGCATTTGGCGAAACATGTGCAGGCACGGCTCATACTGGTTGGCCGTTCTGCACTGAGAGCAGATCAAGAAAAAGCGATAAGGGAAATCGAATCATTCGGCGGACAAGTGATGTATGTGCAAGCTGACACCTGCGACCTGGAAAGCATGAAGCAAGCTGTAGAAACGGCAAAAAGCAGGTTTCAGGTGATCAACGGCGTGATTCATTCCGCCCTGGTCTTGCACGATAAGACAGTGGAACATATGGATGAAGCTACCCTTCTTACGGTTCTTGGTCCAAAGGTAGCGGGAAGTGTTGTTTTGCATGAGGCATTTCGGGATGAGAAGCTCGATTTCATGATGTTCTTTTCTTCCGCTCAAACATTTGTCGGCAATGCGGGACAGAGCAACTATGCTGCCGCTTGTTCTTTTAAAGATGCTTATGCCCATTACTTGATGAGAACGAAACCGTATCCGGTCAAGGTGATCAATTGGGGGTATTGGGGCAGTGTCGGAGTTGTCGCTTCCGAAGAATACAACAAACGACTGGCCATGAATGGAGTATATTCCATAATGCCGGCCGAAGGGATGGAAGCGATCGAGCGTATCCTCACCCATCCAGTCGAACAGATCATCACGATCAAAGCGGATCCTGCCAGACTGGCTGCGCTAGGATTCGATTTTTCCGAACGTGTGGAGATATCCAATCAACGGTTGCCTTCGCTGCTGGAGCCTATTTGCTTAAAAATGAAAGGAAGCATGCCTGCAACAGAGAGCGTGGGCAGACAGCAGAGAGCTTTTCGGGAGCTGGAGCGCTTTGGGCGGGAGCTTTTGCTTGCCGCATTCCAACAAATGGGGGTATTTCAGCACGGAGGGGTGCAATACCAGAAAACGCAGTTAGCTCAACAGCTGAAGATTATTCCTCCCTACGCACGGTTGTTTGACGCGTTGCTGGAGATTCTGGCAAAAGCGAAGTTCATCGAGATAAACCAACCTGGAGAGGGAACGTTCCGAACCGCTGAAGATCTCGGGGAGTTGCAAACCTCTCTCGATGTCTTGCGAGAGAGAAGGCAGCGGCTGCTCGACGAACACCCGGAAATCACAGCGCACTTGGAGCTGGTTTGGCAGTGCATAAACGCATACCCGCATGTTCTCACGGGCAAGCAAAACCATCTGGCAGTGATGTTCCCGAACGGCTCCAAGTCACTTGTGGAGAATATTTACCAAGGAAATCCCATTGCGGATTACTATAACGCGCTGGTAGGAATGGTGGTAAAACAATACATCGAGCAACGCAATGACAGTATGGATGAACCGATCCGGATTCTTGAAGTTGGCGCTGGTACTGGCGGAACCAGCAGGTTCGTGCTCGATGCTATCAAACAGGCCGGGGGGCGAGTGGAATATACCTACTCGGACGTTTCACTGAGCTTTATCCAGCATGGACAGCATGCCTTTGGCGATCACTATCCGTTTGTCCGGTTCCGTGTGTTTGATCTGGAACAGGAGATTGAACGTGAAGAGCTGGAGCGGAACGGTTTTGACCTGATCTTCGGCAGCAACGTCTTTCATGCGACCAAGCGGATCGAACATTCTCTGCAGCAAGTAAAAAAGCTCCTGAAAGCAAATGGAGTGGTGATCATTAATGAGGTAACACAGGTTCAGGAATTTCTGACCTTAACCTTTGGCCTTGCCGATGGTTGGTGGCTGTTTCAGGATGCCGACAATCGCTTGCCGCGTTCTCCGCTCCTTAGTCCGCAAAAGTGGTGCGAATTACTCGCGATGAACGGGTTTCGAAAAGCAAGAGTACTTGCCAATTCGACAGATGATCAACAGCAGATGCAAAGCATCCTGATCGCTGAAAGCAATGGCTGTTATACAGTGAAAAATGAGCAGGAGCTATCGCCTGATCCGCGATTGGAACCGCGAAACAGCAATGAATCGGGATATGCTTCTGCGGCTGCCGTCGCGAAGCAAGTGACCCCCGCTGCACAGAACATGGCTGCGGCAGATTTGCCATCGCGAACCCTCGAGTACCTCAAACGGGAATTTGCCCAGGTGCTCAAGATTGATGCATCCATGCTGGATCATCAAGCGACGTTTGAACGTTACGGCGTTGATTCATTGGTCGTTATCGAAATGACAAGACATTTTGAAAAGTCGTTTGGGAAACTTCCCTCCACCCTGCTCTTTGAATTCCCGACGCTTGAAAAATTAAGGGGATACTTTTTGCAAAAACACGAAAACAGATTGCAGGAAATGTTTGGTATTGCCGGAGAGTCCGACGTTTCTCATCCCGTGGTCAGTATTGCGATGGAGCAACTGCAGACTCATGGGGAGACAGATGATGCTGCCGCTAAGATCGAACGGCTCGTCGATGATCTGTCCGATCGGGAAATAGACGAGCTTTTACAGCAACTCGTCCTGATTGCGAAAAGTTCTTAGGTAAAAGAGGGAGAGACAATGGAAAATAACCGAACCTTGCTAAAACAGCTCCTGCACAAGTTTGCTCAGCAAAAAGATCGGAAAGTGACCGATATCGCCATTATTGGTGTTAGCGGCCGATACCCGATGGCGGACACGCTGGATCAATTTTGGGAGAAGTTAAAAAACGGCGAAAGCTGCATTAGCGAGATACCTAAAGAGCGCTGGGACTGGCAAGCCCATTACGATGGCAATGGACAAAACGGCAAGTCCTACACCAGGTGGGGCGGATTTATTTCGGCTGCGGACGCGTTTGATCCTTTGTTTTTCCAAATGTCTCCAAAAGAGGCGGAGGAAATTGACCCCCAGGAAAGAGTGTTTTTGGAAACGGCTTGGAGTGTCTTAGAAGATGCCGGGATCACAGGGAAGGCGTTGGCCAAAGCAAACCGGAAAGTGGGAGTCTTCGTCGGGGTGATGAATCATTACTACACGAGGCTTGGTGGTACATCTGCTTACTGGTCAATCGCCAACCGTGTCTCCTATTGCTTAGATTTGCAGGGACCGAGCATGGCTGTAGATACAGCCTGCTCTTCTTCTTTAACCGCGATCCATATCGCCTGCGAAAGCCTGAGGAACCGGGAGTGCGAGCTGGCGATCGCGGGAGGTGTGAATCTGATCGTCCACCCGGATCACTATGGCAATTTATGCAAAATGAACATGCTCTCCAAGAAGGGGGAATGTCGCGCTTTTGGGGAAGGGGCGGACGGTTTTGTCGACGGCGAAGGAGTTGGAGCGGTGCTGCTGAAACCGCTTGACCAAGCAGTGGCGGACAATGATCAAATCTATGCGGTGATAAAAAATTCCGCTATCAATGCAGGAGGTAAAACCAGCGGCTACACCGTCCCCAATCCGAGTGCCCAGGCGGAAGTGATCAGGTCCGCGTTACGTGAAGCGGGAATTGATCCGGAAACGATCAGCTATGTTGAAGCGCATGGAACAGGCACCTCTCTAGGGGACCCAATTGAAATCGCCGGGTTGACGAACGCTTTTGGAACAGAAAAAAAGCGGTATTGTTCCATTGGCTCCGTAAAGACCAATATCGGCCATTTGGAGTCGGCAGCCGGTGTGGCTGGTTTAACCAAAGTTCTGCTCCAGATGAAGCATAAGCAGCTTGTTCCCTCCCTGCATGCACAGACCACGAATCCGCATATCTCATTTGAAGACACGCCTTTTTATGTACAGCTCGAACGGGAGGAATGGACAAAACAGCTTGTAGATTCAGAAGGAAAAGCAACAATGCTCCCCAGACGCGCCTGCATAAGTTCGTTTGGGGCCGGCGGAGCAAATGCCCACCTCATTGTGGAGGAGTATGAGAGAGAGACGATGGGTGAGCCTATCGAGCAAGACTCGCCGCAATTGATCGTGCTCTCAGCGAAGAGTGAGGAGCGGTTGGCAGTTTACGCACAAAAGCTTCTCGACTTTCTCGTGGCGAACACCAGCAAAATCGGCCGTGCGGCAAAGGAAGCCTTGCATTTTTCCCATATCGCTTACACCTTGCAGTCTGGACGGGAAGAGATGCCGGAAAGGCTTGCTTTTGTCGCGGAAAGCATGGAAGACTGCCTGGAAAAGCTGAGGATGTATTGTCAAGGGGAACGAAAGCACTGCTATCGTGGAAGAGTTAGTAATCGGACGACGACGGACCGTACAGAAGGAACGTCCCCCGTACCTGTCAATGATTGGGACAGTATCGCCAGGCTGTGGGTGAGCGGCACAGAGATCGATTGGGAGAGGCTTCATCCCTTACCGTGCAAAAGACGCGTCTCGCTCCCCACCTATCCGTTTGCGCGGGAGCGTTACTGGATATCTGAATCAGTACAAAAAGGGGAGAAACTGCACCCACTGTTAGACGCCAACACGTCAACGTTAAAGGAACAGAAATTTACGCTTCGACTGAACCAGAGAGAGTTTTATACCGCTGATCATCAGATTGCGGGCGAGCACGTCATGCCTGCAGCGGTGTTGTTGGAGATGGCGATGGCAGCAAGTACATACTCATTGGATCGTCCTGTCCGCCACTTGATGCAAGTTAGATGGATCAGGCCTATCGTTGCGCCGGAGCTTGTTCATATCACCTTGTTTCACGAAGAAGATGCGGTTGTCTTTCAGATTTGGACAGAGCAGGAGCAGGGGGCGAGAATCGTCCATGCTGATGGGAGATTGGCTCATGAAAGCCAAGGAGAGACGGGTTTTTGGGGCAGTGCGAGCAGCGGTGCAGATGATCTCAAAGAGATCGAAAGCAGATGCCGGCAAGAAATCCATGTGGACGAGTTTTATCGTTTCTTTGAGGAAGCCGGAATCTCATACGGACCAAGCTTTACAACCGTTAGCCGGATCGCCCGAAGCGACGAGGAAGCTTTCTCCATGATCGAGCTGCCGCCGGGCCTCAAGCACGATTTCGCCAACTTTACACTCCACCCCGCCTTGCTCGATGGAGCGCTGCAAACAGTAGCTGCTTTGTTAATGGAGGAAAATGGAGGGGAAGTCCCTGCCTTCGTGCCTGTTTCGGTATCGGAAATCAAATTGCACGGACCGTTGACGGAACACTGCGTGGTGCATGTGAAAAAACTGGACCGCGCAACGAATCATGCGAAAGAGCAACGTTTTACCATTTGGATCTATAGCGAGCAGGGAGAAGCGTTGGTTGAACTGCATGAATTTATGGTGGCTCCCATCGATTTTTACGGGAGCAAGGCAAACAGAAGCGAGCTGCTTTATTTTTCACCGGAATGGGAACCGTCGGTGGCGGATGTTGCCGATTGGAGCGGCACATTTGCCGGAAACATGCTGTTGTTTGATACAACAGACGATTTGCAGCAAGTGCTTCAAGAGACTTGGAACAAAAGCGCTCATTCCTCTGGAAAAATAATCTTTGTCAAACCGGGAGCGAGCTATCGGCAAAAGGATGCTTGCAGCTATGAGATCAACCCGGCAGAACCAAAGGATTATCAGGAATTGATGGCTTCCTTGCAGCGACAGCAGCTGGCGCCTTCCTACATTTTGCACAACTGGTCGAAGACATCTTCCAGCCATGAGGCGGAGGCTATCGAAACAGAATTGACGATGGGTCTTTACTCCCTTGTTCATCTCGTACGTTCATTGCACACGCAGAAAGAGCTGGATCGAGTACAACTCGTATACGTCTGCCACCAGGAAGGGGAGTGTCGCCAACCCGCATATGGAGCAATGGCTGGCTGGATCAGGTCGGTGGTCCAAGAGAGCGCACGAATGAAAGCAAAGGTAGTCGAATTGCAAGATTGCTCCCATTCGTCATCGGAACTGGCCGTACTGCTTTGCAACGAGTTTCACCAGGAAACGTGGGCCGATGAGCAGGTTCGTTACGTTGGCAAGCAGCGGTACATCAATGCTTTGCAGGTTGTTGATCCGCCCAATCACAGGGAGGACAATATCGCGTTGCGCCAGCATGGTGTTTATCTCATTACAGGAGGCTTGGGCGGAGTCGGGCTGGCTATTGCCCGCTACCTGGCGAAGCATGTTCAGGCAAGATTGGTGCTCTGTGGTAGATCTGTGCTGCATCCTAACCAACAGCGCCAGTTGGAAGAGTTGGAAGCAGCAGGTGCAGAAGTGCTGTATCTGCCTGCAGATGTATCACGGCCTGACGATGTGCAAAAACTCATCGGTCTGGCCAATGCGCGCTTCCAGCGAATCGATGGCATCTTTCACAGTGCAGGTGTTCATCGCGATGCCTTGTTTACCAGCAAGACAGTGGAGGAGATCAAAGAAGTTCTCTTGCCGAAGGTGCACGGCGCACTCTGTTTGGATCATGCGACCAAAACAGAGCCGCTTGATTTCTTTGTGCTGTTTTCTTCATTGGCTGCCGTTATCGGAAATCCCGGGCAAAGCGATTATGCCTTTGCCAATAGTTTCCTGGATCAGTTTGCTTTTTGGCGGGAGTCGCTGGTGCAAAAAGGAGCGCGCACCGGGAAAACGGTGTCGATTAACTGGCCCTTATGGCAAGACGGCGGGATGACGATGGACGCAAATTCGCAGGCATGGTGGCGGGCGACAAGCGGACTTACCCCGCTGACAATCGAACAAGGCTGGGTTGCATTGCTTGACAGTTTGCACATGGCAACTTCTCAGATGGTCGTCGTTTCGGGAGACAGACAGAGAACCGTCAACATGTTTCGGCAAACGAAGGCAAAGTCTTCGCCAGCAACCCATCTGTCGGTGGACAGCGAAGTTGCGGAAGAAGACCTGCGCGAAAAAGCAATAACGCTTTTGAAAAGCGTGTTGGCAAAGGAGACAAAGCTTTCCGCCAACCGTATTGAACCGGATGAGCCGCTGGAAAAGTACGGTGTCAATTCTGTCATGATCATGCAGATGATTCGTGAGTTGGAGGTAACTTTTGGTGAGCTTCCCAAGACGCTGTTCTTCGAGTATCAGACGATTGTGGAAGCTGCCGGTTACCTGGTCCGGCACCATGCCAGGAAACTGGCGGAAATTGCAGGCTTGTCGCCAACCAAGGTAGATGCACAGCGGGCAATTCACACACAACAACAGCACAGCGCCGGTGAATGTTTGGCAGAGGCGGCAAGAGTGGAAGAATGGCTCTTGCCTGGGCAAACGCGTTTTGTCAGATCAAATCCAGTCGCCGCCACCTCTCGGGAGATTGCCATCATCGGGATCAGCGGCCGCTACCCTCAGGCTGACAATCTGGAGGAACTGTGGGAACGGCTCCGGGCAGGGACCGACTGCATTACCGAAATACCTGGGGAGCGATGGGACCATACTTTGTTCTTCGATCC
>DASQMM010000321.1:0-3446 GCA_035645495.1 Brevibacillus sp.
GGTGCCGATCCATGTTCCTCCTTTGCGTGAGCGCCCAGAAGATACCGCCGCCCTGATTCGGGTGGTGCTGCGCAATCTAAATGAGCGCTACGGCTTACAGAAACGGCTCGATAGCGCCACGATTGCAGCTCTGATGCAGTATGATTGGCCCGGCAATGTGCGCGAACTGGAAAATGTTCTGGAGCGCATGATCGTGACGACAGATGAAGAAGTGATCGAACCCGTCCATCTGCCGGCAGAGGTCGCCGCGAACTATGTCGAGCAGGAAGAAAACGTCCCGCTCATGCCCCGATTTTCGCTCAAAGAGGCGCTGGAGCAAGTGGAGGAGAAATGGATGCGGTACGCCTCCGAACGTTGCCGCACGACAGCTGAAATGGCGGACTTCCTGGGAATCAGCCAGCCCTCGGTCGTACGGAAGCTGCAGAAATACCGTATTCGCAGTTAATTCATTTTTGTATTACAGAATTCATTTTTGAATCGGATTTTATCGCGAATTATTCAATATTGAATTGAGTGGGATGAAATAGGCGAGCTTACCGCTTGTTTTGAGTTTGGCATGCTTTGTGCTAGTCATTAAGGAGCAGGTTGGGTATTACCGAATCTTACTTAAATTATCTCCTAAAGGGGTTGGATCATATGTCCAAACAGCGTACATTCGTCAATGTTTCCGCAGGGGTGCCAGGTCCCAAGGGCGCCGCGATCATCGCCAGAAGGCAGCAGGCAGTACCTAGCGGAGTGGGCAATAACACGCCGGTTGTCGTCGAACGCGCATCCGGAGCATTGCTGACAGACGTGGATGGCAACACATACCTGGATTTTGCGGGAGCCATCGGCACGATCAACGCGGGCCACTGTCCACCGGAGGTCGTCGAGGTATTGAAGGAGCAGCTCGATAAGTACATCCATACCTGCTTCCACGTTGCCATGTATGAGCCTTATGTCCAATTGGCGGAAAAGCTGGCTGAAATCACGCCCGGCGATTTTGCCAAGAAAACCATGTTCGCCAACAGCGGTGCGGAAGCCGTAGAAAACGCGGTCAAAATTGCCCGCAAATACACGGGCCGTCAAGGAATTGTTTCGTTTACCCGGGGCTTCCACGGTCGTACGCTTTTGGGCATGTCCCTGACCAGCAAAGTAAAGCCGTATAAATTCAAAATGGGTCCCTTCGCTCCCATGACGTATAAAGCTCAGTTCCCGTACCCGATGAACAAGCCGGCAGGACTGACGGATGCCGAGTACGCCCAGTACTGTGTCGATCAGTTTGAAGATTTCCTTTTGACAGAGGTGTCCCCGGAAGAGCTGGCAGCGGTGATCATGGAGCCTGTCCAGGGAGAAGGCGGATTTGTCATTCCTCCTGTCGAATTTGTTCAAGGTATTTATAATATTTGTAAAAAGAACAACATCCTCTTTATCGCAGATGAAATTCAAACCGGTTTTTGCCGTACAGGCTCAATGTTTGCCTCCACTCATTTCGGCATCGAACCCGACATCATCACCATGTCCAAGTCGATTGCGGCAGGTCTGCCGATCAGTGCGGTTACGGGGCGGGCAGAGATTATGGATGCGCCGACTGCCGGTGAAATCGGCGGGACCTACGGCGGAAGTCCTCTGGGCTGCGTAGCGGCTCTTGCTGTCATTGAAAAGATGGAAAAAGAAAATCTGGCAAAACGGGCGCAAGAGATCGGCGACACCATCCAGAAGCATTTCCTGGCTTTGCAAAAAGAACTGCCAGTAATCGCGGATGTCCGCGGGCTGGGCGCCATGTGCGCTGTGGAGTTCGTAGATCCGCAGACAGGGGAGCCAGCAAAGGAACTGGTAGGTAAGCTGACCAAAGGATGCTGCGAGAACGGAGTCGTCGTACTGTCTGCCGGCGTTCACAGCAATATTCTGCGCTTCCTCACACCGCTGGTCATCACGGATGAGCAATTGCAGGAAGGCTTGGATATTATGACAGATGTATTAAAAGGGATCTACGTAACCAACTAATCGAACGAAGAGGAGGGATCGCGATGAAAAAGCATTTGTACATCCAGGGAAAATGGAAGGAAGCAAAGGAGTACGCCCCGCTCTATTCTCCCTTCTCTGGTGAGTTGATCGCCGAGATCGGGCAGGCGGACGATGCAGATGTAGACGAAGCTATCGAAGCTGCGAGACAGGCGAGCAAGACGATGGCCAAACTTCCAGCAAGCAAGCGCGCCGCCATTCTGGAAAAAGCGGTCGCGATTATGGAAGCTCGGCAGGAGGAGCTGGCTAGGATTCTGGCGACGGAAGCAGCCAAGCCGATTCGTACTGCCAGAACAGAGATCGGTCGAACGATCCAGACGTATAAATTTGCGGCAGAGGAAGCAAAACGAATCCATGGCGAAACCATCCCGCTAGACGCTGCACCGGGCGGTGAGGGGCGGTTGGCTTTCACCGTCCGCAAACCGATCGGTGTCGTGGGAGCCATCACACCGTTCAACTTCCCGTTTAATCTGGTCGCACACAAGCTGGGTCCTGCCTTTGCTGCCGGAAATACAGTGGTGCTCAAGCCAGCCAGCCAAACTCCCTTGAGTGCGTTGGTGTTGGCAGAGATTTTTGCCGAAGCGGGACTGCCAGACGGAGCCTTGAATATTCTCCCGGGAAAAGGCGCTATCGTCGGAGAAAGGCTGGTGCGTGATCCGCGAATTGCCGCGATTACTTTCACGGGCAGTCCGGAAGTAGGAATCGCGATGAAGAACAAGGCTGGCCTCAAGCGGGTAACGCTGGAGCTGGGCTCCAACTCGGCTCTGATCATCGACGAAAACGTAGAGATCGACCAGGCATTGGTTGATCGCTGTGTGATAGGTGGGTTCTCGTTTAGCGGTCAGGTATGCATCTCGCTGCAGCGGGTCTACGTGCATGAGAGCAAGTACGAAGAATTCCTCTCCTCCTTCCAGGCGGCGACGGAAAAGCTGGTGCTCGGTGATCCTTTGGAAGAGGCGACCGATATGTCATCGCTCATCTCGGCTAAAGACCATCAGCGCATGACAGATTGGGTGGAGGAGGCTGTCTCCAGAGGAGCGAACGTGGTTACAGGCGGCAAACCCGTCACAGAGCGGCTTTTTGCCCCGACCATTTTGACCAATGTAGCGAGTGACATGAAGTGCTCCTGCCAGGAGGTCTTCGGTCCGATCGTAGTCGTTACGCCTTTCCAGAAGCTCGAAGATGCGATTGAAGCCGTCAATGACTCCCGCTACGGGCTGCAGGCGGGAATTTACACCCGCGACATTCAGAAAGCGCTCAAGGCCGCCGACGAATTGGAAGTAGGCGGTGTCATGATCAACGACATTCCGACATTCCGGGTGGATCACATGCCGTATGGCGGAGTGAAGGAGAGCGGCTTTGGCCGTGAGGGAATCAAATATGCGGTCGAGGAAATGACAGAATTAAAGCTGATCACCATCAAGCTGTAGCCAGCACGATCG
>DASQMM010000322.1:0-1988 GCA_035645495.1 Brevibacillus sp.
GTGATGCTCGCTGGGTACAGCTTGGCATGCGGGTTTTTCTCATACAGGACTTGTCCTGTCTTGGCGTCAATTAAAATAGCGGATTCCCCGTTCAACGCCAGGGAAGCGGTGTCGAGATCCCCTTCTGCAAAAGCGGCAGGAAGATGTTGGCTCCATAAAAGGATGACCACTACAAGAAGGTTCGTCAGTAGAAATCGCATGATTGTTTATATCCTTTCCTTACGTGTCACTTTTTATCGTTTCTCACCTGCTATTTTGTTTTTAGTTGTGCCTTTTACCCTAGTCGTTTGCCTAACAGATCATAAATCATTTTAAACTTTGGATTATCCTGGAATGCTTCTTCGAAACCATGCACATGCTCTTTGTACAAGGCAGCGGCTGCATCATAATCCTGTTTCACGTACAACGAGAAAATCTCTTCTAATTGTTCCTCCAAACTCAGATCCACTGGCGGCGGAGTTAATATTTCCTGACGTAAGTTGTTCATGAGGACGTCGAGCTGATGTGTGATCACGGATGCTTCATTTAATTGCTTAAGTACATCCTTCGGGATATTCCCGGCGTACTTATAGCGAAGCTCATGTTCGTTCGTCGCCCAAAAGTTCATACCGAGTGTACGGATTTGGATTTCACATAACAAGGTGATTTTCTCACTGCCATGATAAACCGTATACGATACGATCATATGGATGCTTCGATACCCGGATGGCTTCGGTGTGGCGATATAGTCCTTGATGTCGTGGACGACGATGTCTTCCCTCTCCTGCAAAAGCTGCTGTACTTCACGCACGTCATCCACATAACGGCAGACAACTCGCAGACCGGCAATGTCGTTCACTTCCTGAGCCACCTTTTGCGGCCACTGTTCATCCGAGAAGTCGATTCCTTTTTCTTTTGCTTTATTGAGCAGACTCTCCACTTTTTTGACTCTCCCGACTACAAATTCGATCGGAGAGTATCGGCCGCTCTTTTGAAAACCGTACTTGATTCCTTTCAGTTTTAACTTCAGTTCATCGACAGCTTGTTCGTACGGTGCCAAAAAATGAACCAAATTGTTCAGTACCTTGCTCGGTACATGTGTTGCTTTCATGAAAAAGCACCTCCTGCTTACTTCCAGAGGAAGGGCGAAGCGTCAAAAAACGGTTGCGGATTGACGTAGGTATTGCCGATCAGCATACCGTAATGCAAATGGGGTCCCGTCGAAAAACCAGTCGTCCCCATCAGACCGATCACCTGTCCCTGCTTCACTTCTTGTCCTACTTCCGCTTGCAGCTTGGACATGTGGGCATAAATGGAGAAAACATTCAGCCCATGATCAATAATAATGGTGTTTCCTGTCAAGTAAATCGATTCTGACAGCACAACCTTGCCGTCATTGCTCGCCATGATCGGCGTTCCTTCTTTATTAGCAATATCGATCGCGGCGTGTCGATTGGCAGGTACGCCATTCACCACTCGCTGGTAGCCGAACGGAGTCGTCAAACGACCTGTCGTCGGCTGAATGAATGGCTTGGTAAAGTAAGGAACGGGAGAAGATTGGGACCTAGCCGCTTCTATTTTCTTCTGGTCGGCGTTGATTCGATTGGTGTCTTGGCGCATGCTGTTCATTTGTTTGCTCACAGTTATTGAATCGATGGCAAACGTTTTCGCCTTTATCTCAAGTGGTGCCGAATACCGCTTATCCGCTGCTTCCACCACATAGGAACCCGGCTTCGCGTTGAACGGAATCGGAATAAACCGGACATACTCTCCTTGGGAGGGTTGTAAGTGATACGTCTGAGAGAAGAGCGTGACCGACTTCGATTGCTTGCTTCGCACCAGAATGACATCTCCCGGGTAGGTGACAGCAGGGCTCACTGCGATGGAAACCTGCTGTTGCTGCCATTGTGTAGCCGTTTCCTCGATCACATGCTGGGCCACAGAGCCTGTCCCATTGCTGACGGTCATCGTGGCAAACAACAGAAAATTGAGCATAGACTGTAACATTC
>DASQMM010000323.1:0-2050 GCA_035645495.1 Brevibacillus sp.
GATCAGGGCGATAATCATCCAGATCAAGGAATCGTAAGCGATCGCCGGAAGCATCAAGACCGGACTGATACAGCGTACCCAGCTGGAGATAATCAGGACTTTCCGTTTGTCGTATGTATCGATGATGACGCCTGCCTTCGGAGAGAGAAGAATACTGACGGCCAATCCGCTCATGAGGACAAATGCTTTCAGCGTATCAGAAGGAATCAGGCCCTGCATAAACTGCAGGTTGGCGATGATAAAAATCCACATGCCAGCGCCCGCAACCACTTCTCCTGTCATCAACAGCAGAAAGGTACGATTTCTCCATAACATGGGGCCCACTCCTTATCAAATAATTTTTACTAACAAGTTTATACAGTATAGCACTTGTCAAAATATTTGTATATTCTCCTTGAGCGTATTCATGCAGTCGAGAACATGCTGCTGCCTTGGAATGGGTACCCTATCAGAAATATGATTTTACGGCCAATACGCGATAAAGGAGCTTATCGAAGATGCTGCGTGTACGGTCTTTTTTGTTGCTGATCGGCTACGGGTTTGCTGCCACGCTTGCCATCTTCTACGGTTTGGTGGAACGCCAAAGTCTGTTTGCGACCTTTGTCAGCTTTCACCTGCTCATCTGTCTCGGAATTCCGCTTTTTCACGGATGGTGGGAAGGGAGATTGGGCGAGCATTGGAAACAAGCCTGGGGGAGGTTCGAGAAGCGCGGCGCTCTTTATGGGATCGCTTTGGGCATTCTCTTTATGGTGGGGGCCATGGCGGGTATGTGGCTGTTGCTGCAATCCCCAGGCAGTGCGGATCACATCCGCGAAATATTGGAGCATTGGGGTTTGGATCGACACTGGATTGGGTGGTTTGCTCTCTATCTCACTGTCGTTAATTCTCTGCTGGAAGAACTGCTATGGAGAGGGTTTGTCCTGCAACGCTTTTTACGAGGGATGAACCGTTTGGCAGCCATCTTGTTATCAACTTTCTTTTTTTCTCTTTATCACCTGATTGTCGCAGCCGTTTTGTTCGGGTTCTGGTGGGGTGTTCTTCTGACGGGAGTCGTTTTCATGGTTGGTGTATTATGGGCTTGGATGAAAGGTATGTTTCCCTCCGTCTATCCGACGTGGTTCAGCCATATGCTCGCTGATGCGGGCTTGGTTGGAGGGGTGCTCCTGTGGGTGTTCTGACAGACGAAAAAGCCGATGCCCACGGAATGGATGACATCGGCTTTTGATGCGGTTTATTTGCTGTCTTGGCTGCGGCGAAGCTCGCGCAACTTCAATTGCCGCATCCGCTCCTCGCGTACCTCCTGCCGATCGCGCAAAGTATGCTTGTTCAGCAAATAATCATTGGTCATGTCGCTGCTGCGGGACTCAGGCAATTGTCGCTGGCGGCACGCCTGTTGATAGCATTCCCGCAGGGCTTGAGAGGCGATAGGCAGATCCATACGCTGATAAGGAAGCGATTTGTGCAAATCCTCCAGGCGCTGTTCCAGCAAGCGCAGGAGGGCGGTCTCATCGAGTCCCAATTCTTGAAGTTGCATTCGTTGCTTGTCAAGGACTTGAATCGCACTGTTCAGCATTTTGACTGCACCGTTGAAGTTGCCGCGTCGATGGTGGTAAAGAGCTACGGCGATCTGGATCAACCCTACCCAGACGGGCTGTCGTTCATTTGCAGGTGCGCTTTTCCAATATTCTTCCAAGATCTCATGACATTCAAAATAATCCCGTTCGGCATGAAACTGGATCAGATATTCCAAATAGGGTTCGGGATACATCCCACTCACCTCACAGCTTGGTTTTCAACGGTCTTCTTGTATACTATTATAAAGGATAGATCGTTGAAATCGAGGTGCGAAGAAGAAATGACAAGAGATGAATTGCTGAAAGTCCTGGAAAGCAACCAGATGACAGAGGTCATCGAACTGATTGAGGATGCGGAAAAAGGAGATTTGGAGGAGCTGGAATTGGCGGAAAGTCTGGGCTTGTTGCTCGACCCGGACCTCAATCGAGAAGTGCTGCAACTGCTGGAGAGCCTCGGAGTCACCATCATATACGTA
>DASQMM010000324.1:0-12893 GCA_035645495.1 Brevibacillus sp.
ATGGAGGCAACGATGGCTTCCGCGGCTTCGGAACAGATGGACGCAACAATAACTTCAACGCCTACACCAATGGAACCCGTCCTTACACCGCCTTCCCCGATGGCACGAGAAACCAATCCATTTACCAAAACGCGGGAAATCGGACAGGCATGGGTACCATGGGAGCGACGGGTAATGGAATGCCGCATATGGGCTATGCCACGACCGATCGCAACGTACTCCGCACTACAAACAACGCGAATCAGGTTTATGTAGACCGTGATGCATTGGCTCGTGCGGTCGGAAATGTGACAGCGAGTTGCCCAGGGGTGCAACGCTCTACTGTCTTGGTGACCGACGAAGAGATCTTTGTCGGACTCAACACAAATGGCCAAAACGCAGCGGAAGCGAAAAAACAGGCGAGAATGAATGCCATGTCTGTCTCTCCTCGCTACTACAAGGTATATGTAACCGACAATGCACGTGATATTCAGGAAATCACTCGCGTTGCCAGCCGCACTAACAATACCATGGGCGTACGTTCCGTCGATGGGGACCAATTGAATTCGCTGATCAAGCGCATGGGCGGCAAAACGGATGCAGAGACCACAAAAGGCGGCAAGGCTGGGACAACCAGCAAAAGAAACCAAGGCACGAATTCGCCTGTAGGCATCTCCAATCGTTAACAATGATAAAACAAACCACCTGTTCGCTTGGGACAGGTGGTTTTTGTATGTGCAGATTATTGTGCTTGCGCGATGCCTTCCTTCGCTGCATCCGCTTGTTCGTGGGCATGGTAGGAGCTTCGCACCAATGGCCCTGCTTCTACGTGGCTAAACCCTCGTTTCATTCCTTCTTCTTTCAGCCTGGCAAATTCATCCGGATGGTAATAATTCTCCACCTTCAGATGTTTTTTCGTCGGTTGCAGATACTGGCCGATCGTCATGATGTTGACGTCGACGGAGCGCAAATCATCCATCGTTTCGATGATTTCCTCCATCGTCTCCCCCACGCCGATCATCAGGCTGGATTTGGTCGGGATGTCCGGCTGAAGTTCCTTGGCTTTTTTCAGCAGGGCAAGTGTACGATCGTACTTGGCCCTAGCCCGGACGCGATCAGACATGCGACGCACCGTTTCGATATTGTGGTTCAGTACATCAGGACGTGCATCCATCACCGTTTTGAGCGAATCCCAATTCCCCAAAAAGTCAGGAATCAATACTTCTACGGAAGCAAGCGGCAATCTGCGCCGAATCGCCCTGATGGTTTCGGCAAAAATCTGGGCTCCCCCGTCCGCCAGATCATCACGGGCTACAGAGGTTACCACGACATACTTGAGGCCCATCTGTTCGGCAGCCTCCGCTACGCGCTCCGGCTCTGCCAGATCAAGCTCGGTAGGCAAGCCTGTCTTGACAGCGCAAAACCGGCAGGCACGGGTACAGATATCTCCCAGGATCATGAAGGTGGCCGTACGATTTGCCCAGCATTCATGGATGTTGGGGCATTTTGCTTCTTCGCATACCGTATGCAGCGTCTGGCTGCGCATGGTTTGTTTCAATTCCTTAAATGTGGCAAGCTCCGGGCCGGATACCAGGTTAATTTTGAGCCACTCGGGTTTACGTTGCGTCATGGGGCCCACTCCTCACGTGACTTGGTCAATACGTCCATTATAGAGCTTGACCCAAGGTGGGGCAACCTCTTTGGCACTTCAAGCCAATAAGCTATGCCAGTATTTCGGCAAGCGGATGTACCTGATGTCTTTGTGATGCCGACAGCATTCGCTCCCATACGAGCAGTTCCCGATCCGTACAGCTAAACAAGAAGATTTGATGCTCCTTGCTTACTTCCTCCAGATAAGCCAATGCCCGCTCCAGACGCCGCTGATCGTAGTGGACGAAATGATCGTCCAGAAATAGCGGCAATGGCTCAGTCTGTTGGCTGACATGATGAAACAAAGCCATTCTCTGGGCGAAATACAGTTGATCCTGTGTTCCTGTAGAGCAATGCTCCTGTTCGAGCACGCGTTGGTTCCACGGCTCCAATACTTTCACCGAAAAGCTGTCTCGCGGATCGAGCCGGACCTCCCGATAACGCCCTTCCGAGATTTTGTCCATCACCTGGGACGCCTGTCTGTTGACGCCGGGAGATACATCCCGGTTCCACTCCGCCATCGCCTCCACCAAGGCATCACGAGCGAGTTGGAGTGCCTCCCGCTTTTCCAGCAGCCGCGCGAGTCCCGCCTGAGCTTCCTCGTACTCCGCTCGCGACTGCGCTACAGATATCCCCTCATGCGCCTCCATTTGACCGGTCGCCTTGGCAATCCGTTCCCTTACCTCCTGCAACTGTTCTTCTGCCCTGGCGCATTCCTTTTGCCAATCGCCTAAGCCCCATGCCTGCTTTTCGCGTGTCAAAGATTCCCGGACAGCCGTACCCCACTCACGGATCAATTTGTTTGCCTCTTCCTGCCTGGAGAACCGCACTGCGGCGTGTCGGCTGTCCCGCTCCCGAAGCTGCAGCTGCCGCTCTTCCCGATATCCGACAAAAGCTTCCCAATCCTGCATCTGCCAGCGGCCCAACAAGGCTCCCAGCCTTTCATCCAGAGAAGCCAGCTCCTCTTGAATTCTCATTATTTCTGCTGACGAAAGCTTGTGCTCAGGATTTCTTCCCTTCTGCTTCCTGCCAAAAAACCAGGCAACGGCTGCGAGCACAGCAGCCACAGCAAACGCTGCGGCGCTGCTGCTGCTCTGCTCAAACAACCATGAAATCACCCCGATTCCCGCGGATGCGACGGCACCCGTCCACAACCAGGCCGCCCATCCTAAAGCCTGATGAGGTTCCCTGCTGTCTGACCGTCGTGTGGAGGCAGCGAGCTGCGCCAGTCTGACGTGCGCGTCTTCCCATTGCCGCCTCAGCGCGACACCTTGTTCATAATCGGTTTGCAGGCGGTGGAGCATCTCCTGATCCTGGCTCGGAACCGTTGTCTCATGTTCGCTTTCTCCCGCCATTTTTAGACGATCCAAGGCAGCCTGTGTCTGCTGATGAAGCATCCGTTCCTCTTGGGAGAGGCTGGTTTCATCCCACCAGCGCCACTGCTCCTCATCCGGAACGCTATGGCTTCGCTGCCAACGCTTCTGCCACTCCTCTTCACGCTTCGCCCAATAGGCCTTCTTTTGCAGCAATCGATGGCGCAGCTGCTCCAGGGAGACTCGCTCACTCTCCCAATCGGCAAGCTGGCGGCTCAATTGACTCATTTCTTGGCTGACCGCTTCTGCTTGCCGCAGCTCCGCTTCTTTTTGGGACAAGAGAGCTGTCGCTTTACCAAGCAATGTATTTTCCGCCTTCTCCTTTTTCCCGATTGCACTCAAATCCCGCTCCAGATCGACGAGAATTTTGTTTGCGATGGGGTTGGTTTCCTGCGAATCCGTCATCAATGCTGGCATCAAATGCTCCCCGGCAGCAAGCGGCTCTCGGCGAATCCACGTCACATCCGTAAACAAACTACGGCTAAGCCCCAAATGCTTTTCGATAAAATTGCGCTCCTTGCGCCTGTCCTCCTGGTAAACATCCGTCAGCTCTGTCCATTCTGGGTCCAAAAACAGGCGAGCCTCTTCCCGCTCTTTCAGCAAACTTCGGTGGAGCCGATACGTCCTCCCTGCCAGCTGATAGGTAATAATCGTTTCATACGGTCCCGGCTGCCACGGACGATACTTTTCGTACTCCGGCAGGTAACGGGTCGTTTTCACGTAATCTCGCTTCATGCCGTACAGCGCGGCGATCATGCCGTGCAGCAATGTCGACTTGCCTGCTTCATTGGGGGCAAAGAAGAGATTGATCCCGGGTGCGAAGCGAAACACAGCGTCCTGGTACTTGCCAAAGCCCTTTAGCTGCACCTCTTCGATTCTCATACTGAACTCCCCCCAATCCGCTCCACTGCTTCCCGACGGGCCAACCGGATCATCTGCCGCTGTGCTTCATCGGTGGCTCGGGCTTCCGCATCGGCCAGCTTGGCGAGCCATCTGCCCAATACACCGCCTTCCGTGATCAGCTTTTCCTCGTCCACGTCAGGCCAAGTCTGGTCGGTAAAACGAATCAGGAAAAAGTGACGAAAACGCTGCTGCAGCACGGGAAGCGACGGGGTGAAATGAGCGGCTCGCTCCCCGCTCAAGGTGACGTAGACCATATTTTCGGCAGACTCGCCCGCCAATTCCTGTTGCACCAACTCCACTAGAGCCTCCATCGTCTCTACTCCGCCAAGCTTGATCTCAATCTTGCTGACGCGCCTTTGTTCAACGGAGACGGGCGTAAGCGTCAGTCTTCCGGCATGATCCAATTCGCCATACAAGACGCAGCGCTCCCCCCCCTCCTTGACAGTCAAGGCCTCTGGAGTCCCCGGGTAGGCGGCAATCGGCTGTTTTTTTACCGGATGGACGAATTGCATCGGCTTGTGAATATGCCCCAGTGCCACGTAATCCATCCCTGTATCCAGCAGTTCCTGTACCGTCACGGGGGCGTAAGGATGATGGTCGTCTCCCACGGTGCTCCGCACATGTGCGTGGAGAACCATCACGTGATGCTTGTATCCCGACAGCTTGCCTGGAAAATGGTGTAAAGGCGATTCGTAGACATGCGGCTCCGGAAATCCCCAGCCGTAAACCACACAGGATTTCTCCGGAAATTCAAAGGCCCCCCACTCCGGAGTAAACCAGTATACGTTGCCGGACCAGCTCAGACTCTGATAATAAGAATCCTCTCTCCATGGATCATGATTGCCAGGTGAGATGCAGACGGGGACGGGCGCAACACTGGCAAACAAATCGCGCAAAAATAAAGCCGTAGAGCGGCTGCCGCCGTGATATTCGAGCAGGTCTCCCGCGATCAGCCAGAAGTCTGCCTGCTTGTCCACAACCAGATCGCGGATCCGGCGCATCGTCCGGCGAAAATCATCCTGCCGGAGCGCATACTGCTCCGACAAAGCTTGCATCGGCGCATCCAGATGGACATCTGCCGTATGAATAAAGGTCAACAATGCTTTCACTCCCTGCCAGCCCAAAACTACGAACATACTTTCTCCTTATGATACAGGAAACATGGAAGCATTGAAAAGCCCTTCCAAAAAGTATCTGGATAATTCATTGTTCCTGTCAGAAACTACAAAAGAAAATACTCGGGTGGAGGGAGACGGCATGAAGGTTTTCCGGCTCATTATTCATATCGGCTTGTGCATCTGCATCGCATCTGCTGTCCTGCCGCTGGTACCAGCAAGCGCTGCCCCATCCGCCCCATCTGTCGATCCTGTTTTGCAGGAGCGTCTCCAGCTTTTTCAACAGATGGAGGCAATGTACGGGGTCCCCTGGACGTATCTGGCTGCCATTGATCAATATGAGCGGTCGATGAAAATACGCAAAAAGAAAAAGGGTGAACCCGAATCTGCGGCGAAGCGATTGACGGCCATAGACATTCCCGCTGAGCGATGGTGCGGAGAGTTAAATCCAGATGAAAAAGATACAACCCCAGCTTCCATTTCCTTTTTTGGCGGGATCGGGATAGATGGAGATGGCGATGGAATAGCGGATCGCCACAATGACCGTGATGTGCTGGCGACTTTTATCCATTTTCTGTCCGCCTACGGATTTGAGCGCGACGATTGGCGGATCGGACTCTGGGAGTACTACAAACGCGGCCGCTCTGTCAGAACGATTCACCAGTTTGCCATCATCTACGACAAGTACCAACATCTCGATCTGGAAGGCCGTCACTTTCCCATCCCTTCTCGGTATAGCTACAGCTACCGCAGTACATGGGGTGATGCCCGCGGCTGGGGGGGACGGCGTATTCACGAAGGAACAGACATCTTCGCGGGCTACGGGACTCCTGTACTCAGCACGGGATACGGAATGATCGAAGTGGTTGGCTGGAACCGCTACGGTGGCTGGCGGATTGGCATGCGTGACATGTCGAATGTCTATCACTACTTCGCGCATTTGTCATCTTTTAAAAAGGGTTTGAAGCCTGGAGACATCGTCGAACCGGGAGAAGTGATCGGCTATGTCGGGAGCTCCGGGTACGGAAAGCCCGGCACCTCCGGCAAGTTTCCCCCCCATTTGCACTATGGCATGTATCGGGAAACAGGAGGCAATGAATGGGCTTTTGACCCTTATCCCTATCTGCGGCGCTGGGAACGCTTGAAAAAGAAAAGATGATCGGGAAGTGGCACGTCATGGGGGAAAAGGAAATTCGCCTCATTTCCGCGAACCATTATGGAGCCAGTCTTTTCCTATGAACTGGCCCATTTTACGAAAAAGAGGTGTTCGTCCATGACTGTCCTTTCCCTGTACAATCCCGCTACGGGCGAACAGATCGGCACGCTCAAGGAAGCGACCCCTGATGAAGTCCAGCAAGCTGTCGAGCATGCTCGCCGCGCATTTACCGTATGGTCGAAAACATCACTTGCAGACAGGCTGGACTTGTTGGCCCAGCTTCGTCTGTACCTCGTCCGGCATGGCGAGGAACTGGCGCAGCGCATTAGTCAAGCCACTGGAAAAGTTCATTTTGAAGCATACATGACCGAGATCTTCGTTACCATCGATACCATACGTTTCTATGAAAAGAACGCCAGACGGATGCTGGCACCGCAAAAAACACCCACCCCCTTGCTGCTTCAGCCCAAAAAGTCCTACATCCACTACAGGCCGATGGGGGTCGTAGCAGTGATCGCGCCGTGGAACTATCCCTTCCAACTAGCCGTCATTCCCGTCCTCTCTGCCTTGGTCGCCGGAAATACAGTAGTCCTGAAGCCATCAGAGGTCACGGCTTCCGTGGGGCTTTTGATCGAGGAGCTATTCCGGGCTGTTCCTTTTCCAGAAGGAGTTGTCCATGTGGTGCACGGCGGCAAAGAAGCCGGGCAAGCGCTTGTCTCATCACGTCCTGATAAAATATTTTTTACAGGATCTGTTCGCACAGGCAAATCGATTATGCGCGCTGCGGCAGAACATCTGATCCCCGTAGAATTGGAGCTTGGGGGCAAGGACCCGATGATCATCTGCGCCGATGCACATGTAGAACGGGCAGCCAACGCCGCTGTATGGGGGGCTTTCACCAACTCGGGACAAGTCTGCATGTCAGTGGAGCGCGTTTTTGTCCACGAATCGGTCCATGACCATTTTGTCGCTTTGGTGACGGAGAAGACAAGAGCCTTGCGCCAGGGCTTCCCCCAATCTGCCGAGGTTGGCTCCATGACATTTCCCGACCAGATTCCCATCGTTCGTGAACATATCGAAGAGGCTGTCGCCATGGGAGCGACAGCCGTCCTGGGCGGGGATATTCCGGTAGACAATTCGATGTTTCTTCCCCCGACCGTGCTGACCAATGTCACCACGAATATGAAAATCATGCAAGAAGAAACGTTTGGCCCTGTGCTGCCGATCATGCGTTTCTCTTCGGAGGAAGAGGCTGTGAAGCTTGCCAACAGCTCACCGTATGGACTGAACGCTTCGGTCTGGTCCCAGGACAGCAGACGTGCCCGCCGCATCGCCGAACAATTGGAGAGCGGCAACGTCTGCATCAATGACGTCATCATCAGCTTTGCCAATCCGCATCTTCCTTTTGGCGGAGTGAAGGAAAGCGGCATCGGCCGGTATCGCGGTCCTTTCGGGCTGCAAGCCTTCACCCACAGCACCTCTGTCATTCATGACCCTGGCAAGCGCAAACGTGAGCTGAACTGGTATCCCTACACGGAGGACCAGCAAGCCATGATGAGCGGCGTGACAAAATGGCTGTACGGGGAAAAACGGTCCCTATCCGTAGACACCTTGCGTGCCATCTGGCGCGAATTTCGCAGATTGCGTTGAATCATATTACAGCTTGGTGCGCAAACTCCACAGTTCGGGGAAGAAACGGTGATCGAGCACCCGTTTCAAATACTGGACACCTGACGATCCACCCGTCCCCATCTTGTTGCCGATGATGCGTTCGACCGTAAACATGTGATTGAGCCGCCACTGTTGTTGGCGGTTTTCGATGTCCACCAGCTTTTCTGCCAGTTCGTACAAGTCCCAATACTTGTTGACGTCCCTGTATACCGCGAGCCACGCATCCTCTACACTCTGGTTTGGCTGATAATCCTGTGTCCAGTCGCGTTGTAACGCGGCTGGATCGATCGGCAATCCGCGTTCTGCCAGCATGAAGATCGAGGCGTCATACAACCCCGGCGTCTCCAGCGCTTTTTTTAATTGAGCATAGATCTCCGGCTCATGCTCAAATACCTTGAGTGCATGGGGACTCTTGTAACCCATGGAAAACTCGATCAGGCGATTTTGATACGACTGAAAACCGGACGACTTGCCCAGTGTATCCCGAAACTCCAGATATTCAGATGGTGTGAGCGTAGACAAGACATCCCAGGATTGGATCAACTGCTGCTGAATGCGCGATACCCTGGACAACATCTTGAAGACCGGATCCAGATTCTTTTCCCAAATACAAGAGATGGCTGCTTGCAATTCATGCAGGATCAATTTCATCCATAACTCACTTGTCTGATGGATTATGATGAACAGCATCTCATCGTGATGATCGGACATCCGTCTTTGCGCAGAGAGAATGGACTCCAATTGCAGATAGTCGCCATAGGACATCTCCTTGGAAAAATCCATATGAATACTCGCTTCGTTGCCCGCCTGTACGTTCCGTTCGTGATTTGACATGGGCGTTCTCCTTTAATTTTTGTTAGAATGTTGTGAATTTAGTTTATGATAGATATTGACATGATGTCAATATCTTTGGACGACTTGCTGCTACAAGGCAGACACCACTTAACCTGGAAAGGATGATCGGCATGAACCCCTCACCATTTATCGTTTTTTTGCTGCTATTGATGACAACAGGCATCGTCTACGGCTGCCAGTCCTCGGGCTCCAGCCATACTGCGAGCAGTGTCGAGCTGTCCCTCGACACTGGGACCCTCTCTATTCCCGTAAAGGAATTGCCAGAGCTGGAAGACTTCTTGGCATCCTTTGATCCTTCCGATCGCCAAATCGAATGGGAACGCGTGAACACTTCCGCATTCTCCTCCCCGACAGGCGTGGTTTACGGGGACATCCGCTACAGCTGCGGCACCAAGCTGTGTGACCATCTCTGGCTGCAGATCAAAGAAGAACAGCGCAACACCTTATCCCTGCCCGCCTACGATGGAAGCCTCTTCGTCAGCCATGCTTTTTCCCCGGACGAAACCTATCTCGCCCTCCTCCTAGGCAGAAATGAGGGGACAGAGCTGGTGCGCCATCAGCTCCTTGTCTTGCGAACAGATGAATTCAGTGTTGCGGCTGTACACGGAGAACCTGCCACGATTTCCGAACAAGCTGTTTCCGGCGATTTTGCCTTCCCGATCCTGGATCTGCAGTGGAAGGATGATCAGACTCTCGAGGCCACGGTTCCCGATACAGCAGATCTGTCCTATGAAGGATTGCAGCAATGGCGGGATCAAGGAAGCAAAACCAGGACACTCCTGTTACAAGTGTCCTGAGGGATTTCCCTTATTTTACACCCGGACGCAACAAAACCCCTGGCGACATCTGCCAGAGGTCTTGTCAATCCGCAGGCATTTCAAATTCTGATTTGGCCCGGGGCACATCCGGCTTGCCGTCGGGGTTGTTGTACAGGTACTGCGGCACATCCCCGATGATCAGCGAATGCGTAATGGGGATTCTTGTAGTCACAGTCTTCTCTTCTGTGGCGAAGGGAATGACGATCCTCAAATCCACTTCGACAAAAATGTAGACGGTCACCAGAACCATATTGATGCCTGCCTCTTTGAGATCTGTCTCCAGCATGGTTTTGACGGAGCCAATCGGCATGAAGGTGATCGGAAGCTCGGGTCCCATATTGGCAAGGAAGCTGTTGCCCGTAGCCAGCCCAAGCGGGATCGAGCGGTCTACCTTATTGTGTTCAAATTCCCGCAGCTTGTTCTGGACCCGGGAGGTCGTCTCCCCCACGATGCGGGAGTACTCGCGATAATTGAACTGATAGGACTGTATGCGCCCTTCATTGTCTTTTTCAATCATGACGATTTCATTGAAGTCGACACCTTGCTGGGAAATCCGCTTGGTAACGGCATCTGTTATCGCGTCTTTTGCAAGCTGTTCAGCCTTTTGGGAAGCGAGAATCAAAAGTGTGGGTTCCAGCCGCTTTTCGAGCATGACCAGCATCTGGATGGTCAGAATGAGAAAGATGATTAGCGCAATCAAGAAGGCTTTTGTGCGGGAAAGCGGGTTTCTCCATCGCCGACGGGGTCGAAACATCGCCAATCCCGTCACCTCCCAGTTGGTACATCCTATGGCAATAAGGCGGAAAAAAGACTACGCCTTGTGTAAAAACGCGAAAGCCGCAGGCTATCTAAACCTGCGGCTCGGTGCGCTCGCTTCAGACTTTCTTTCTGTTCATGTACAAATACGCGATCAAGAGCATCATGCCTCCTGCAAAGATCGCTTGCGCCGAAATGACCATTCCTGACAGTCCTCCGTAGCCAACGACCGATGGCCAGGCCAGGAATCCGACAAAAAAACCGCCGCGGCTCACCGTGCTTTGTACTCCCATCACCCTGCCGCGAATCCGGCTTTCTGCCGCCTGAAGAATCGTATTTCTGCATACCTGGGTAACGCCCGTAAACATTCCCGCCAGGCCCAAGAACAGCAAAACAATCCATAGCTGGCTTCCGGCAAAGGACAGCGAAATCGTAAGCGCAAGCAAAAACGATGCCGCAAAGAGGCTGGCTACCTGATGAGACCGCAGGTGGGAGGCCAAATACGTCCCTGCCCATGCGCCCACGCTCATCAACGACCACATGCCTCCGTGGAGAACAGCATCCTTTGGGATGAACATCTCTGCCAAAAATGGCAATCCGTAGTTGTGCGAAGCCGTGCTCAACGCTTCGAAAAATGCAAGTAGACTGACTGTGAGAAGAACCGGGTGCTTGGCCAGATAGGCGTATGTGGCGCCCAACCAGAACCGATCCGCCGTGCTCCTCTCCTGCTGCTCGTCATTCTCCCACCGAAGTCGCATCAAAACGATCGCCGAGACAAAGAAGGTAGCGGCATCAAAGGCAATGACCACGGCGTATCCGAAGGAATCCGTCAACAATCCGCCCAAGGCGAAGCCTGCGATTCCCACAATGGACTCCAGTCGCACAGTCAGCCCATTTATGTTCACCAATGCGTCTCTGCCGAACATCTGCGGCAAGGAAGCCTGAAAGCTGATGTGAAACAAGCTGTACAGCATGCCTTTGACAAAAGCGGCCCCGACGATGACGTACGGATGCGGAAACAGCAGCACCAGCAAAATCGCCAAGCCTGCCCCGATATCACTGATCAGCATGGCTCGTCTGCGATCCATGCGATCCGCGAGAATCCCCGCTGCCATACTGAACATCATTCCGCCGATTTGGCGAGCCACAAAAAAGGCGCTCAGCCAATAGACACTATCTGCAAATGTAAAGATCAACGCACTCGATGCGATCAAATCCATCCTTGACCCCAGCGAAGACAATGCATTGACATACAAATATCCTTTATATCCCTTCATGTTCCAAACCCCCTGGCGAATGCAGGCGGTTCAGTTCGCACGCCCCTGATTACAGGGTGCGTACACTGATTGTGGCCGTTGACATGCGCAAGCCTCCTTTTAGCAGTTGGAATAGCAAAAATGAGTCTTTGTTTTCAGGGGCGTATTCCCTGAAAGCTCCTGCTTGGCACATCACTGCGCCTTATCTCTATGGTAGCGTAAAAGCACGTTACCGTCATGCCTGAAAATTCATGCTCGTTCCTTCAGGTAGATCTGTTCTTTTACGGACGCTTCCGGATGAACCTCCAAGTTTCCCCAGTATTCCACCCGTTCGATCTCGCAGCCTGGTCCGATCACGACGTCCTTGCCCCGGACAACGCCAGCTTTTGTGTAATCAAGACTGAGAACATCGCCTTCGATCAGCTCTGCCTGAAGAACTACAGGCGAATCCTGCCCGAATAATTGCTTCCAGATGGTGCCTTTGCTCCGCTTCACATCCAGATTCCCCCCGCCGATCTCCCTCGCTTGGCAGGGGCCTAGCATTCTCAGCTGCAACCGCTCCGCACTCAACAACCCTTGGACTTGAATGCCCCCATTGACCTCCAGCAAACCAGACTCGCAGTCACCCTGAACCTCGAGATTTCCTGAAAAGGAGATGTCCTCCCCGCAAATCCGACTATCAATCGCCAAATCTCCTTTGCCGCGGATTTTCCTCACGTCCAAGTGACCTGTGATCTGCATATCTCCCGTCATCGAGAGCTCCTCTGCCTGCAAGTTTCCGTGAACGGTCGCGTCGCCCGTGCATGAAAGCCGCTCGCATACTACGTCCCCTGCTATAACACACTCTCCGGTAATCTTGACCCGTCGATACTGCCCGCCAGCACAAGAAGAGTTCCCCACTACCTTTAAATCCTGCTTTGTTCCTTCAGTCACCAAGCTTCATCTCCTCCCCCACTTTTGCCTTCGGATGCTTGATTAATTCAGATCGATACTCGACTCTGCCGATGTGGCATCCGGGCCCGATCAAGACCCGATTGCCCCGAACAACCTCTGCTGTCGTATATTCCAGATCAAGTTCATCCCCTTCTATCACTTTCGCCTGCAGCTCCGGGCTGAACTTCGGGATAAACCGCAACAGATTCCACTTGTTTTTCGAGAGCCGGCGGACGCGAAGGGCCTCCACACCGATTTCGCCAGCTTTGCTCAATCCATGCAGGTGTATCTCCACTTGACCTGCGTTTAAAAGGCCATCAATGAAGAATGCTCCCTCTGTCTTCATGCGTTCGATTTCACAATCTTTTTTTACCTTCCATACGCCGTATACCTCCAACTGCTCCCCGTCAAGCGTCCCTTCGATGGTC
>DASQMM010000325.1:0-18868 GCA_035645495.1 Brevibacillus sp.
CATCGACACCATCGTATTCGGAGCCATTCTGGTGCTGATCATCATGTTCATGCCAGAAGGACTGGTACCGCGTATCCGCTCCCTTTATGAGAAATCGCGGGCCAAAAAGGCGAAAGCCAAGGATGAACTTCAGCGGGTGGAAAGGAAGGCGACAACATGACAGCTTTGTTGGAGGTACAAGCCCTTTCACGCGACTTTGGCGGTGTGCGAGCCGTCGATCGGGTCGACTTTCAGGTGAAGCAGGGAGAAATCCTGGCGCTGATTGGTCCCAATGGCGCCGGGAAGAGCACGGTGCTCAACATGGTGTCCGGGGTCATCCCGCCTTCCGAGGGGGAAATCCGCTACAACAATCAAGGCTTGGCCCAAGTCCCAGGTTATCAGTATGCGGGTCTTGGCATTACGCGAACCTTTCAAAATCTGCAGACCTTCGACGATATGACCGTACTGGAAAACGTCATGGTCGGGATGCATACCAAAACCAAATCGAGCCTTTTTTCCTGCGGATTGAATCTTGGCCGCGCCCGCAAAGAGGAACAAAAGATGAGGGAGCAGGCGCAAATGTGGCTGGAGCATGTCGGACTCGCCTCCCTGGCTTATGCCCAGGCTGGCAGTCTGCCATATGGCAAGCTGCGTTTGATGGAGATCGCCCGGGCGATGGTGGCGGAACCAACCTTATTGCTCCTGGACGAGCCTGCTGCGGGTCTGAATCACACGGAGACCGCTGAGATGAGCAAGATGTTTCAGGATATTCGGGCGAATGGAACCGCCATTTTGCTGGTAGAGCACGACATGGACATGATCATGGCGATTGCGGATCGGATCGTCGTCCTTGATCAAGGCACCAAGATCGCTGAGGGTACTCCGCGCGAAATCCAGGAAAATCCGAAAGTGATCGCCGCCTATCTGGGGACGGAAGAAGAGGAAGGCAGGGGGTGAAGGGATGGAAAAAGCGATCTTGAAGGTCGAGAATATCGTAGCGCGCTACGGTCCGGTAGAAGTGCTGCACGGCATCAATCTTGAGGTCAATGAAGGAGAGATCGTCTCGCTGCTGGGCTCCAACGGTGCAGGGAAAACCACCCTGCTGAATTGCATCTGCGGCCTGCATGACGCCAAGGAGGGACAGATCTGGTTTCAAGGCGAACCAATCACGAGAGTTCCGGCAGAGCTGGTCGTCGGCCGCGGCATGGCGCATGTACCGGAGCGCAGGCAGATTTTTTCCACATTGACCGTAGAGGACAATCTCTGGCTGGGTGCCTCTGTGCGGCTTCCCAAGACAAGCAAAAAGGAAATCGCCAAAGAGATGGAGACCGTCTACGAGCGCTTTCCGATTCTGGCAGAGCGCAAATGGCAGCTCGGCGGGACCCTTTCCGGCGGTCAGCAGCAGATGTTGGCAATCGGCAGGGCATTGCTCTCCAGACCCAAGCTCCTGTTGCTGGACGAGCCATCACTGGGACTCGCTCCTCTGATTGCCAAGGAAATTCTGGCGATTGTGCAGGAAATTCGTTCCCAATGGGGCACGACCGTCCTATTGGTCGAGCAAAATGCGCGGGCCGCGCTCGCCATCTCTGACCGTGCCTATGTACTTAGCACCGGAATGGTCATGCTCGAAGGAACTGCAGAGGAAATCAGCAATGATCCACGTGTGCAATCTGCTTATCTGGGACATTCCCACGAGGCGGTTTGACATAAAAAGCCACAAACATTCTAGGGGGTTTCACTATGAAAAAAAGCCAGATCAAAAAGTGGTTGTACCCATTGGCAGTCGCTTCCCTCGTCATGCTTTCAGCCTGTGGTGGAGGAGCGCAAACAACGGGGACTAACGGAGGCGGCAGCACAGGTGGTGAACAGCCGGCAGGACAAGCTCAGCCAGCTGCGGAGTCTTCCAAAGAACCGATTAAGGTGGGCGCAATCTTCTCCCTAACAGGTGCCAACAGCCCGCTCGGCGTGCCAGAAAAGCAGGCGGTGGAATTGTTGCTGAAAGAAATCAACGAGGCAGGCGGCGTCGATGGCCGTCCGGTCGAAATCATCTTTGAAGATGACAAATCAGACAATACAGAAGCTGTAAAAGCAATCAAGAAGCTGGTATCCAAAGACAAAATCGTAGCGGTTCTGGGCTCCTCCGGAAGCGGACCATCGCTTGGCATGGCTGAGTTTGCAGCAGCCGAAAAGCTCCCGATGATCTCGATGGCAGCGGCTGACCAAGTGACCAATCCGGTTCGGGCCGGCATTTTCAAAACGCCTCATACCGATGTGCACGGAACCAAACGCATTTTCAAATACCTGCAAGAAAAAGGCATCACCAAGATTGCTACATTGAATGACAGCAACCCATACGGCAGCGGTTGGACACAGCAGATCCAAAAATACGCTCCTGAATATGGCATTACGATTGTAGCCGAAGAAAAATACGGCACCAAAGATCCTTCGATGAGCTCGCAATTGACGAAAATCAAAGGAACGGAGGCACAGGTGTTGATCGTAGCAGGGACCAACCCGGCGCCGGCTACCATTGTAAAAGAAGCGAAGCAGCTCAACCTGGGCATTCCGATCATCAGCAGCCACGGTTCGGCGAACAGCAAGTTCCTGGAGCTGGTCGGCGACGCGGGTGAAGGAGTGCTGATGGTAGCGGGCAAATTGCTGGTGCCGGATCAGGTAGATGCCAACGACCCGCAGGCTGCTATTATCAAAAAATTCGTCGATGGCTACAAAGCAGCGTACAATGCGGAGCCGGACGGTTTTGCAGGCTATGGCTACGACGGTCTGAACCTGCTGGTTGAAGGCCTGAAGCAAGCGGGCGGCGATGCCTCCAAGCTCGGAGAAGTATTGGAAAAGGTAAATTATGTAGGAGTAACGGGTGAGTTCAAATTCTCGGCTGAAGACCATAACGGCTTGACGGAAGACAGCATGATTATGGTGGAAGTGAAAGACGGCAAATTTCAGCTTTTGAAGTAAGTCCTTTACAACTCTTGGAAGAACGTCAGATGGCTGTTCCTTTCGCAGGGAAGACGTGCGAGGGGAATAGCCGTTTTCGTCAAATCGTCAGGAGGTATGCATGGTGTCCAAGCTGATAGACAGTGTGCTTATGGTAGCCCCTATTTTGCAAAAAGCTTTTCTGTTTGATTGCATGATCGGGGTCACAGACAGGGAGAAGTTTCTGGCCTACTATCCGACCAAAGGCTTGAATCTGGGGATTCGGGTGGGAGATCCGCTGCGCCCCGGCAGCATTAACGCCACAGCGGTAGCAGAGAACCAGCGGGTCGTACGCAAAATTGGCAAGGAGGTTTACGGGATTCCCTATATCGCGGTCGGCTATCCGCTCGTCGAAAACGGACAAGTGGTGGGCTGTCTATCCACCGGTGTGACGACGGACCAGGAAGACCGCTTGCGGGGGTTGGCTGAAAGCTTGACGGATGCTTTGGAAGGCATTGCCCAGCATACGGAAAGTCTGGCACAAGAAGCGGACGAGCTCTCTTCTGCCAGCCTCACCTTGAGTGACGCCGCCATTCAAATGGAAAGAAAAATAGCTGAAACCTCGCAGATCAGCCAATTGATTCGGGATATTTCCTCGCGCTCCAATGTGCTCGGGCTCAATGCCGTTCTGGAAGCGGCGCGGGCGGGTGCTGCAGGTCGCGGCTTTTCCGTCGTGGCGGAGGAGATACGCAAGCTTTCAAACACCACATCGACATCAGCCAAAGACATATTTCGCATCCTTGATGAAATGAATGATTTGGTAGGTCTGGTCTCCAGTGAGATGGAGAAGACGAGGAACCACAGCTTGCACCAGTCGACACGCATCCAGGAGTTGTATGCCGTCATGCAGGAGCTGCGCCGGATGGCTGATCAGTTGAGAGAAGCAGCTCTGTTGGGCGGACGATCGGAATAATCACGAATGCAGTATTGCGAAAACGTATGACGTTATGTTATTATAACGTTACAAAAACGTATTATAAAAATAACATAAGCTAGTCCAGATAAAAGGGAGGGCTTACTCCATGCAAACACGAATGGAACATTCGGAATTAACGGAAAATGAAAAAATGGAAGCGTTCTTAGCCCGCATCGACCGAGGAGAAAAAATCGAAGCGGATGACTGGATGCCTGCAGATTACCGCAACCAACTGATCAAGCTGATCTCCATGCACGGCATCAGCGAGATTATGGGGGCATTGCCGGAAAAGGAATGGGTACCAAAAGCGCCGACGCTGCGCCGCAAGCTGGCGATTATGGCGAAAGTGCAGGATGAGATGGGGCATGGTCAGCTTCTGCTTCGCGTGGCCGAGGATCTGATGGCTCCCTTGGGCAAAACGCGCGAGGATTTGATGCAGGATTTGTTTACTGGCCGTTTGAAGTTCCACAACGTCTTTCACATGGAAGCGCCTACATGGGCAGACGCAGGAGTGATTGGCTGGCTGGTGGACGGAGCGGCAATCATTACCCAAACCATGTCGCTCGATACGTCCTATGCACCGTATGCGCGTGCTTTGCATCGCATTTGTGCAGAGGAGAAATTCCACGCACAGCACGGGGAGAGCATCGTTCTGGAGTTGGCGGAGGGCACAGAGGCCCAGCGTCAAATGCTGCAGGAATCCATCACTCGCTGGTGGCCATCCTTGCTGATGTTCTTCGGTCCGCCGGAAAACGGAACGATCACGAGCAACCAGTCCGCCAACATGCGCTACAAAATTCGCTCGCAGACCAACGAAGAGCTGCGCCAGGCGTTTTTGACCAAGTACGTACCGCGAATCTTCCACCTCGGATTTACGCTGCCGGATGAAACGATCCACTTCGATGAAGCATCAGGCCAATGGATCTATCAACAGCCGGACTGGGAAGCGTTCAAGCTGATTGTCAAAGGGCAAGGCCCGCGCTCTGCCCACCGTCTGAACCTTCGGGAGACTTCCTATGAAGATACAAAATGGGTGCGGGATGCGATCATGTCGTTTGGCCGCCAAGCAGGGTAGGTGAAGAAAAATGAGTACAGAAGCAAAAAAAGATTTTGACATCTATGAGGTATTCAGCCAGAAAAACGTGACATCCTCATTCGTCCATCAGTTCAGCCTGCTGGCGCCGAACAAGGAAGTGGCGCTTACGATGGCGAGAGAGAACTTTCTGCGGCGCGAGCCTTGTTTTAACCTCTGGGTCGTCAAACGGGACGATATCCACGGATTGGCACCTGAAGAGCGCCCGTTCCTGGAGCGGCTCGATAACAAAAGCTATCGGGAGACCAAAGGATACGGAGACTTGCAGGCGAGATGGCGTCAGCACAAAGAGCGTTATGAAGAACAGCAGCAAAAAGCGAAGAGCGGCAGCTAAGCGGGAGGGAAGCAATCATGGCCGATAGAGTACTCATAGAAACAGCAGAGCAAGCAAAGCAAAATCAGGAATACGCGCAAGCCTTGGCTGACCTCCTGTTCCAGCTTGCCGATGACGATTTTATTCTGGCTTACCGGGGATCGGAATGGCTGGGGTTGGCGCCTCACATCGAAGAAGATGTCGCCTTTTCCTCGATGTCCCAGGATATGATGGGTCACGCCGTCATGTTTTATGAAATGCTGGAATCGCTGGGACTTGGAAAAGCGGATGACATCGCACAGCTTCGAGAGGCGAAGGACTTCCGCAATGCCATTCTCGTCGAGCGCAAAAATGGCGCTGGAGAGTATAACGACAATCCTCATTATGACTGGGCGTATGCGATTGTCCGCAGCTATGTATACGGCCTGTACAAGCAAGTTCGCCTGGAAGCGTTGCAGCAATCCACGTATGTGCCGCTCGCACAGGTAAGCCGCAAGATGATGACCGAGCATCGCTACCATCTGATGCACTGGCAGGTGTGGCTGAATCAGTTGGCGAACAGCACGAAGGAAGCCCGTCAAAGATTGGAAGCGGCAATTGCCAAGGTATGGCAGGACGCGGGTGAACTCAGCGATTTGGGGCCAAACAAGGAGCAAATCGTTCGCTTCGGCTTGATCGCGGGCGAAGAGATGCTGCGCCAAAAATGGCTGACGAAAACCAGGGAGATCTTCCAGGGTGCCGGTCTGAATTGGCCGGGAGAACCGGGAACTGCGTCAGAGCGCGGTCGCGCTGGTGAGCATACCGCTGATCTGGAACAGGCTGTAGCTACCTTGTCTGAAGTGTATCGCATCGATCCGGCTGCGAGCTGGTAAAGGGGTGAATGGCATGGCGCAAGACCTGAATCAAATCGACGAGAGACTGGAAGCGACATGCTGGGAACTGCTGCAGGAAGTCAAAGACCCGGAAATTCCGGTAATCAGCATGGTGGAGATGGGCATGATCCATCGGGTGCAGGCAGATAGGGGCATCGTCAAGGTGGAAGTGCTGCCTACCTTTGTCGGATGTCCAGCCCTTGAAATCATGAAAAAGAACATTACAGAAAAGCTGGCGGAGGCAGAGGGAATCGAGGAGGTCAAAGTCGACTTCATCTATGATCCCGCCTGGACCTCAGACCGCATCGCGCTTGAGGCGAGGGACAAATTGCGCAGCTTCGGCATCGCGCCGCCGCCACTTGATTACAAACCGGGAGATTCGTGGGAAGTGAAATGCCCGTATTGTGATTCTCCTTTTACACAGATTGAAAATCTTTTCGGTCCAGCAGCATGCCGCAGCATCTTGTACTGCCGACACTGCAAAAATCCGTTTGAAGCCTTGAAACCTATCTATTGAAAGATTGAGAGGAGCGAAAAGTCATGGGAGAAAGCAAGCAAATGTATATTAATGGAGAGTGGGTTTCTGCCGAGAGCGGGGAAACCTTGGCGGTCATCAATCCGGCGACATGTGAGGAAGTCGGCACAGTTTCGTTCGGTGACGCAAGAGAAGCCAAAAAGGCGATTGATGCCGCGCACGAAGCTTTCCAAAGCTGGTCTCGCCTGACAGCTCGTGAACGTTCCAAATATTTGAGCACGCTGGCTGAACTGGTCCGCAAAAACCGCGATGAGCTCGCTGGGCTGATCTCAGCCGAGATGGGCAAACCTCTGGGAGAAGCAAAGGGAGAAGTACTGGGCGCTGCCGACAACTTCGTCTGGTATTCGGAGGAAGCCAAGCGCGTATACGGAGAAACCATTCCTTCTTCTGTGGCAAACAAGCGGATCATGGTCCTGCGTCAGCCTGTTGGAGTCGTGGGGGCGATTACTCCCTGGAACTTCCCGATTAACATGGTGGTGCGCAAAATCGCCCCGGCACTGGCAGCGGGCTGCACTGTCGTCCTCAAGCCGGCGGAGAGCACGCCGCTAACCGCTGTACGTCTGTTTGAGCTCATCGAGCAAGCCGGGTTCCCCAAAGGTGTCGTCAACCTCGTCGTCGGAAACGCAGAATCCGTCGGGCGTGAGTTCCTGGACAATCCGAAGCTGAGCAAAATCGCCTTCACCGGATCTACTCGCGTCGGCAAGCTGTTGATGGAAGGAGCAGCCAAGCAGGTGAAGCGCGTCAGCATGGAGCTGGGCGGTCATGCACCGTTTATCGTCTTTGCGGATGCGGATCTGGATGCGGCTGTAAAGGGCCTGTTCGAGAGCAAATTCCGCAACTCCGGTCAAATGTGCATTTGCACAAATCGCCTGTACGTACACGAGGAAGTGGCGGATGCCTTCACGGAGAAGCTCGTCGAGCGCCTGAAGCGGGCGAAGGTGGGAGACGGACGCGAGAAGGAGACCGAGATCGGGCCGCTCGTCAACGAGCGAGCTTTGAACAAGGTGCTGGAGCATATTGAGGACGCCAAAGAAAAAGGCGCTCAAGTGGTGTTCGGCGGCAACAGGATGACAGAGGGCGATTACGCCAAAGGCTTCTTCTGTGAGCCAACGGTTATCTCCAATGTGACCACTGACATGAAAATTACTTATGAAGAGACGTTCGGACCTGTCGTGCCAATCGTCCGCTTCACGGATGAGGCAGAAGTGGTTCGTCAGGCGAATGACACCCGCTACGGTCTGGCTGCCTATGTCTACACCCGTGACAACCAGCGCTGCTTCCGTATGGCGGAAGAGCTGGAGTACGGGATTGTCGGGATCAATGACGGCTCCCCGACACAGACGCAAGCGCCGTTTGGCGGCTTCAAGGAAAGCGGTATTGGCCGCGAGGGCGGACACTTCGGGATGGATGAATATTTGGAAACCAAATTCGTTTCCTTTGGTTTGTAAATAGGTTCTGCTAGAATGGGAGGAGCCAGGACATGATTGTCCGGCTCTTCCTATTTTTTTCGTCACATTTGTCAACACTTTGTTCAATTTGATGTGAGAACATTGGCGAAATCAACGGTATAATGGAGAATGAATACAGGGTACCCTTTTTAATAGACTACCATTGCGGCGAGAGCTTGCCAGCTCCCGTCAGCGAATAGAAAAAGAGAACGGATGAGGTGTAGAATAATGGCCATCTTGTTGCCCACGATCAGTACATCCTTTATTGCGATCAGCGGAATTCTGGTAGCGTTCGGCTGGTACGCGATCGCCAAAAAAAATATCGAACGACATATGAAGCTGATGAAATGGGCAGCGATTTGCGCTACGATTTTCTTCATCACATATGTATCACGCACCGCTCTTGTCGGGAACACACTCTTCGGTGGTCCGGACAATATTCGTGTCATCTACCAAGTATTTCTGATCTTCCACATTATCCTGGCTACGGTTGGCGGCGTAATGGGGCTGGTCACACTCACCTATGCGTACAAGAAACGTTATGACAAGCACAGAAAGATCGGTCCTTGGACATCCGTTATCTGGCTCGTAACTGCGATTACGGGAGTGACTGTGTACACGCTGCTGTATATAATTTACCCTGGCGGTGAGACTACCGGCGTCCTCGATGTGATTTTTGGCTGGTAATAGGGCAGCCTATACAAGTTGACTACATTCTTGGGCATTGGCTAAAATGAGACATAGTTTGCCGTTTGAACGAGGGGACAATCGTCTTTACAGATAGATTCTGATAGGAGGTATACAACGTGGATCAGCAAGTGACGATGCAGGAATCGCTGAACAGCGACACACCCATGCAGGCACAACCGGTGGAAAAGGCCACTTGGCGCGACTATGTGGAAATGACAAAACCGGGCATTACCATCTCCAACATGATGACCACATTTGCGGCCCTTTGGCTAGCTTCCTTTGGTTTTCCAAACTGGAAACTTGCGATCTTGACCATGATCGGGACAGCGCTCGTCATCATGTCGGGCTGTACATTAAACAACTTCTATGACCGCGATCTGGACAAAAAAATGCAACGGACCAAAAACCGTGCTGTTGCCACAGGGCGCATTTCCGCCCGGAACGCCTTGATTACTGGGATCGGCTTGTTGCTTCTGGGGTTGGCTATCCTGGCTGTGTACGCCAATCCATTGGCTGCCGTTTGGGGACTGATTGGTCATATTTTCTACGTATTGATCTATACACCGCTGAAGCGCGTAACGACTTTAAATACAGTCATCGGAGGAGTTTCCGGTGCCGTACCGCCCGTAATCGGCTGGGTGGCCGTGACCGGCACGATGGATTTCACCGGCTGGCTGCTCTTCCTCATCCTGTTCTTGTGGCAGCCGCCTCACTTCCTTGCATTGGCGATGATGAAGACGGAAGAATACCGCGCAGGCAATCTGCCGATGCTGCCTGTCGTCAAAGGCTTTGCCGAAACCAAGCGGCAAATGTTCCTCTGGGGTTCGGTGCTGTTTCCGGCATCTTTGCTGCTGTTTTTGCATGGCAGCGTCGGATACGTCTACCTGATCGTCATGGGTATCATGGGTCTGCTCTATGTTGTGCTGCTCTATCAGGGCTTCCATGCCAAGGATGATTTGGCTTGGGCGAAAAAGCTGTTCGGCTACTCGATTCTGTATTTGACGATCTTCTGCGTAGCCATTGTTGTCAGTACGATGGTTTACCATTATTGACACGGAACCATCACGAAATGTTCACTGAACATCCCTTGCTTAGCAGGGGATGTTTCACTATCGTAGGAAGGGACAGATGTTGGAGGCAGCGGATGCTGATCCTCGAACCTTCTACAGAAACAGGGTGTAGCGACTATGGAAAAATGGCTGAAGCCGTTAGCGGTTCTCTCTACGATCGTCATGTTCATCGTCATGGTTGCCGGATCGCTGGTAACCAAAACGGATTCTGCATTGGGATGCGGAAATGATTGGCCTCTGTGCAACGGCAAATGGGTGCCGGAGTACACACTGGCTTCCATCATCGAATACTCGCATCGGCTTATTACCGGAATTGCCGGAATCATCGTCGGGGTTTTCTCCATCGCGTGCTGGCGCGTTTACCGCGGCAATCGTGAAGTGCGCAGTCTCGCCATCTTCGGATTGTTTTTTATTGTGGTCGAATCGCTGTTGGGCGCTTCTGCCGTCATTTGGCCGCAATCCTCTCCCGTGCTGGCCCTTCACTTCGGATTTTCGCTGCTTGCCTTCAGCGGTGTCTTTTTGCTGACGCTGTTTGTCTTGCAGCGTGACAGGATGGAGCAGATGGTACAGGGACCGGTGACGCAAAAGTTTCGCAATTGGATCTGGGGCGCGACAATTTACGCCTACGGTGTGGTATATCTCGGCGCTTACGTCAGACACACCGGATCCAGCTTGGGCTGCAGCGACTGGCCTTTGTGTGAGGGCAAGCTGATTCCTGAGCTTTCCGGTCAGACCGGGATCGCGTTTGTTCACAGACTGGGAGCACTACTGCTGGCAGTCTTGCTGCTGGGGATTATGATCTACGCGATGCGCCACTTCAAACAGACTAGGCGTGATTTGTATGGCGCAAGCATCTTGTCCTTTGTCCTGATCCTGGTGCAGGTCGTAAGCGGCGGTGTGCTGGTTTTGTCCAGGCTCCATCTGTACACGACGCTGTTCCACTCCATGGTGATTACGATATTGTTCGGCGTCATGTGCTACATGTGCCTGCAGTCCTTGAAATCACCGCAGAACAAAAAAACGCTGAAATAAGACGATACGCTACAAGCCGCTTCTGATGAAGGAAGCGGCTTGCTGCTATTTTTGCGGTGTTTTTTGGAAGGTGCCCTCGTTCCAGGAGAGAATTTCGGTCGTTGTTTCGGCTTTTTTGGAAAGCGGAAGTCCGGTGTCAGGGTCCAGCTCCTGGGTTGTCCGCCAGGTGTAGAGCAGTGGATGCTCCGTATCCGCGCCGACTAGCTGGTAGCTTCCTGCCATTTGAATAAGCTGACCCCCAGGAATGGAGGAGGTACCCTGGAGTGTGCCGCTCCACGCCTCGACGAGTTTGCCGTCTTGCAGGTACCAGAGATGAGCTTCGAGGATGTCCACGCCAGAGCCGCCTGTTCGGTTTATCGTTTCAAAGAGGCGTTTGCCAACTACGCGTCCCAGCTCTTGGACAGGCTGGCTGTTCCATTCCGAATCGTTCTCGTATCGCGTCGTATCCCAGCGGTCCAGTTGAAAGCGAGGGACATTCCAGGATTTTTCCGCAATCAGTTTATAGCTGCCATCTGCTAGGCGATCCAGTACGTAGAAGCTGCCGATGTGGACGGCTCCGTTATGCTTGGCGACAATTTCCATATCGTCATCGTCGTCGAGATTCACGGTTTGGAATTGAAAGGAATCTGTGGTGACCGGGTCTTTTGCTTGTTCATTGATCCACTCCATGACTTCCTGTCTGGGTGAGTCCACAAGTGCAGCGGGATTCGTGACAGGGGCAGGGGCAGAGGCAGACAGGGTTGTGCTCGGGCTGATCTGGGCGATCCCAAACAATGCAAGACCGGCGACAGCAATGGCTATTTTTTTCTTAGGCACGAATAGACGGCTCCTTCCAAAGGCTGATGCTTTAGTAGACGCCTGTTCAACGCGAAAAGTTACGTATGTGGGCGAAATTTCAACCCGCGTCTGCGTCTATCTTTTGTTACAATAAAAGCAAACACATGATCGTGATGGGACGGTGGAGCGAATGCGCATTTTACATACAGCCGACTGGCATTTTGGACGTCAGCTGGAAGGGCGTGACCGGAGAGTCGAGCAGGCGGCTTTTGTGGAAGAGATTTGCCGGATTGCGGAGGAGCGTCAGGTGGATCTGGTATTGATCGCGGGCGACGTATACGATTCGGTCAATCCTCCTGCCTGGGCGGAGGAGCTTTTTTACGAAGCGATCGAGCGGTTGTCGGGAGGAGGCAGACGTGGCGTCGTGGTCATCGCGGGGAATCACGACCAGCCGGAACGAGTCCGCGCAGCCGCACCGCTGGCAGCGAAGCACGGGATCGTCCTGTTGGGGCTGCCCAAGGAAGCGCCGTTGCTGCCGGAGGAGCCTGTATCCGCGTCTGATCGCGTGCAGATTGTCGAAGGTGGGCCGTCCTGGCTGGAGCTGGCTGTGCCCGGCTGCGAGCATCATGCCGTCATTCTGGCGTTGCCTTATCCGTCGGAATCCCGTCTGAAGGAACTGCTGAGCGAGAGCTTTACACAGGAAGAGATGCAGCTTGCGTTCTCGGACCGAATCGGCAAGCTGTTGGACGAGCTTTCCGTTCACTTTCGCGAAGATACGGTCAATCTGGTGATGAGCCATCTGTTCGTAATGGGCGGAGCAGAGACGGAATCCGAGCGGCCGATTCAGATCGGGGGAGCCATGACAGTCTCGACACAGGCATTTCCGGAAAATGCCGATTATGTTGCGCTGGGACATCTGCATCGTCTGCAAAAGCTGCGGGAGAAGCCGCTTGTCCGCTATAGCGGATCGCCGCTCTGCTACAGCTTTTCCGAGGCGGGCCAGAGCAAAGCGGTCGTTTTGGTCGAGATCGAGCCGGGTCAAGAGGTGCGCGAAGAAATCCTCTATTTGACGAGCGGCAGACCGCTGGCCCGCTGGAAGGCGACAGAGGGGATCGAACAGGTGGAACGCTGGCTCGCAGAAGGCAGGGATGCCGGGGCTTGGATTGACCTGGAGATTCACGTATCGGATGTAATTGATCCAGCGGAATTTCAGCGTTTGCGCAAGCTGAGCGACGATTTTCTAAAGATTCAGCGGGTCGTCGTGCGAGAGGACCGCGAAGAGTCAGAAGAGTTGGAAGCTCAAGCGAAATTGACGGAATTGACTCCGGATCAACTGTTTCGCCGCTTCTACGAACGCAAGAGAGGGGCGCAGCCCGATGAAAGGCTGGTCGCGATGTTTCAGCGTTTGCTGCTGGAGACGGAGGCAGGGAGAGAGGAGGAAGCGTAGGTGAAACCGATCCGATTGAAGCTGGCTGGGATGCACAGCTACCGCGAGATGCAGGAAATTGATTTTGAAGTGCTTTGTCAGGCTGGATTGTTCGGGATCTTTGGACCGACAGGAAGCGGGAAGTCCACCATTCTGGATGCGATTACGCTTGCGCTCTACGGACAAGTCGTGCGCCTCGGCGGGGGCAATCACCCCAAGGAAGTGTTGAACCAGCTGGAGCAGCGCATCTTCGTCTCCTTTACCTTCGAGCTGGGCAAAGGGAGCAATCGCCGTCAATACACGGTAGAGCGGGAGTTTGGACTGGATAAAAAGGGAAATAAGCGCCAGCCCGAGGTGCGCCTGATCCAATTGGGCCACTTGACTGGCGAAGAGGATGTCGTCCTCGAATCCAAAGCGACCGCCGCGACAGCAGCAGTGGAAGCGCTAATCGGACTTACCTTGCAGGATTTTACCCGGGCGGTCGTATTACCTCAAGGGCAATTCTCCCGGTTTTTGACGCTGAAAGGCAGCGAGCGCAATGAGATGCTGCAGCGCATGTTTCGTCTACATATTTATGGAGAAAAACTGAGCGAACGCGTCCGGCATGGGTTGGACAAGAACAAGGAGCAAATGCATCACTTGCAATTGGAAATGGCGGCATTAGGGGAAGCGGGCCCTGAGGCGCTGGAGGAAGCGCAGCAGATTTGGACCGAAGCAGCGCAAAAGGAGCAGGCGTATCGCGAGCAAAAAGAGGAGCTTGCCCAAAAGCTAAAGGAACTGGAACAGCTCTACGCGTGGCTGCAAGAACGGGAGCGTGTCCAAGAGCAGATGGCGGCCCTGACCGCCAGACAGGACGAGATGGCCGATTGGAGAGCAAAAATCAAAAACTGGGAGTCGAGCATACGTCTGTGGCCGATGCTGCAGCAATGGGAACGGCTCGACGAGGAGTGGCATGCGACCGAAATAGCTTTGCAACAAAGCCGTCAGGAGCAGGAGAGGGCACAGCTCGCTTGGCAGGAAGCAGAAGAGGAAGCCCGGAATGCCCAGACGAATCTTGCTGCTCGGGAACCGGATTTGCACGAACAAAAGAGCAGGCTGACGCAAGCCGAGGAATGGGAAGCCGAGATGTCCCGAATCCGCACAGAATGGACGAGCCTGGAGCGGGAATGGCAGGAGGTTCAGGCAGCCTTGAAAGAGACCGAGTCTCGACTGGCACAGGACGAGGCTGCCTTGCAGTCCTGGGAGCAGGAGTGCTGGCGTCTGGACGAGCAGATCAGGGCCGTCAGCGTCACCCCGGAGTGGCGCGATCAGGTCGGCGCTGCTCGTGAAGCCAAGCAGCAATGGAGCAGGGAGGCAGCGAAGCAGAAGGAGCTGACGGCGGAAAAAGCTGCGCTGGAGGAGCAACTGAAAAGCACTGTTGAAGAGGCGGCAAAGCATCGTCAGGGCTGGGAGGAATGTGCCGGACGATTGAAGCAGGCGCGAGAGCAGTTGAGCGTTTTGGAAGCCAAACCCAGCCTGAGTGACAGTGAGTGGGAGCAGGCCCGGCTCGTCCTTGGAGAGATGAGGCAGGCAGGGCGTCAATGGCGCGAACAGCTTCAGCAGCAGGAGCTTTTGCAGGCCCGGAAAGAGAAGCTGGAACAAGAGCGGGAGCGGATGCAGGAGAAGCTGAATCGGCTGGAAGCGGTGGCCCGGGAGAACGAGCAGCAGGTCACGCAGCAGCAGGCATTGCTGGATTCGTTAAGACAGGACTGGGAGCATTGGCAGCAGGAAAACATGGCTCGCTTTTTGCGAGAGCGGCTGGAGGACGGACAAGAGTGTCCGGTATGCGGCTCTACCCATCACATCCACAGAGGGCAGGAGCTGTCTGAACAGGGCGAAGCTGCTTCTCAGGGAGAGATATTGCGGACTCGGATCAAGGCTGCAGAGGAGGCGTTGCGCAAGGCTGAGCAAGAGGCGCGGTTGGCTAAGGAAGCCTATCTGACAGCCGGGGCCGAGCAGACAGCGCTGGCTGAGCGGTTCGACACGCTTTTGGCGGAACAGCAAGGGATCGAAGACAGAATCCGCGCCATTCGGCAGGAGTGCCACAGTCAGGGGGAGCCTTGGCTGGTACAGGGCTTCGACGAGCTGTTAGCCGTCTATCAGCGCGAGGAAAAGGAATTGCAGGCCAAGCAGTCCGCCCGTGAGCAGGCAAAGGCGGAGCGGGAGCGGCTTGCGCAGCACATCGATGCATTGCGCGAGGAGGAGGCGGGGCAGCTTCGTCTGTTGGAGCGAAGCCAAATCCTGCAGGAGCAGTTGGAAAAGTCACTTGTGGATGGCAGAGAGCGCCTGGAGAGCGCAAACGCGATGGTCCAGCGCAGTCTGGAGGAGCTGGATGCAAAACGCGGTGATTTGGCAGTAGAGGAAATCGAGCTTCGCTATGAAGAACTGAGCAGAATGGATCGTCAAATGGCCCAGCTACAGCAGGTTCGCACAGAAAAAGAAACGCAGCGCGCGGGGCTGATCACTGCCCTCGAAACGGCGAGACAGCAACAGGCGGAGCAAAAGGGACGAGAAGGGAACCTGCGTGAGCGCGTGGAAGATCGCAAGGGCATGTGGGAACAAAAGCATGCGCAATGGCAGGAGCGTACCGGGGGGATTCCGGCTCAGGAAGGATTGCGTCAAATAGTGGAGGAGCTTGATGGGTTGCGTCAGGCGGCCTTGAAGGCAGAGGAGAGACGCAACGCGGCCGCGCTGACGCGGGAGCAGGTGCAGAACACGCTGGTGAAACATTCGGAAGCGTATGCCGTTTTGACCAAACAGCGACAAGAAGCGCATGAAGCACTGCAGCAAGCCTTGCAGCACAGCGGTATCGCAAATCTGGTTCTGGTTCGTGAGCTGTACGCCAGCAGAGAAGGTTTGGAGCATGCCCAGGCGCAGGTACAGGCCTATGAGCAAGCGGTAGGACAACTGCATTACGATGAAAAGCGGCTTAGCGAGTCGATTGCCGGACGTTTTGTCTCCCGAGAGGAGTTTTTAACGGTCAAGGAGAGCTGGGAAGAGTGGGAACGAACTTTCCAGGAGGCGCAAAAGCAGGTGGCAGTCGCCAAGGAACAGGTAGACCGATTGGAACGAAACCACAACAGATGGCTGGAGCTGCAAGCGCTGCTTGCGGAGTGCATGGACGAGCAGAGCCGTCTGGAAGAGCTGAAAAAGCTGTTTGAGGCGAAGGCATTCGTCCAGTTTATCGCCGAGGAGAAGCTGGTCTCGATCGCTCGCGATGCATCCTATCATCTGATGAAAATGACCGCCAACCGCTATGCCTTGGAAATTGGCGACGAGGGAGAGTTTGTTCTGCGTGACGAAGCAGCAGGGGGAATGCGCCGTCCAGTCAGCACCTTGTCTGGCGGGGAGACGTTCTTGACCTCTCTATCGCTCGCCCTCGCATTGTCGATGGAAATCCAGATGCGCGGAGGAAGACTGGAATTCTTTTTCCTCGACGAAGGCTTCGGCACGCTTGATCCTGAGCTGCTGGAGACCGTCATGGATGCACTGGAGCGGCTGCGGATGGAGGACTTTACTATCGGGGTGATCAGCCACGTCCCAGAGATCCGCGTACGCATGCCGCGGCGTCTGGTCATCACGCCAGCCGAACCGATGGGAGCAGGCAGCAGGATTCATCTGGAAATCGAATAGCTTAGGAGAGGGAAGCATGGCAGTACAATTCGTACTCGGACGCGCTGGCACAGGGAAGACAGCGGCGATCCAGGAGCAGTTGTTTACACGAATACAAGAGACACGTCAGGGACAGCTTCTAGGTGCTCCGATGATCCTGCTCGTCCCGGAACAGGCCAGTTTTCAGGCAGAGTATGAACTGGCGGTCAAATCGGAGAACGGCGGCATGATGGGCTCGCAGGTGCTCAGCTTTGGCCGGCTGGCTCATCGGTTGATGCAGGAACTGGGGGATCTCACCCTAGTCCCGGTGGATGATCTGGGGAAAAACATGGTCTTGCGCATGCTGCTGGAGCGGCATCGGGAGGAATTGCAGGTATTTGGCCGTTCGGCGCTGCAACCGGGCTTTGCCGCACAGCTTGGCAGACTGATCAGCGAGTGCAAGTCATACGGCGTGAGCTTTGCCCACTCGGAAAACCTGGAGTGGGGGACGTCCAGCCTGAATCAGAAGATCAGTGATCTGCGGCTCGTGATGAATCTTTATGACAGTTATCTAGCGGAAGGCTACTGTGATGCAGAGGATATCCTCAATCGCGTCGCAAGCAAGGTGAGAGATTCTGCTTACATTAGACAGGCGGAAATCTTCATTGACGGGTTTAGCGGCTTTACCAATCAGGAACTGAGGCTGATCGAACAATTAATGGTCCATGCCCGCCAGGTGACGATTGCCCTGACGCTGGACCCGCAAGAGCGGGATGAGCAGCTGGACGAGCTGAGTTTGTTCTACCCGACATGGCGGACCTATCAGGCGTTAAAAACCATTGCCCGGGAAAATGGCGTGACTGTCCGTGAGCCGCTTCTGCTCACCACACCTCACCGTTTTGCGCGCAGTCCGTGGTTGAACAAGCTGGAAAGCGCCTATTTCCAATGGGGGGATCCCGGCGAAGCACCCGAGCAGGAGCGTGCGGATGAAGTAGCTCTGCTGTCTGCTGTCAATCGCCGCGCAGAGGTGGAAGCAGTCGCGTTGAAGATCCTCTCGCTTGCCCGCGAAGAGGGGTACCGCTGGCGGGACATGGCGATTTTGCTGCGCGAGATTGGTACTTACGCCGATGAGATTAGCGCTGTTTTCAGTGAATACAACATTCCTCACTTCCTTGACCAGAAGCGTACGCTCTTGCATCATCCGTTGATCGAGCTGGTTCGCTCCGCATTGGAAGCAATCGTGACCCGCTGGCGCTACGATGCAGTATTCCGCTGTCTTAAGACAGACCTGCTGGCGACAGACGTCGCGCAGGAGACAGCGCGTGAAGAAATCGACTTGCTGGAAAATTACGTGTTGGCTCACGGCGTGTTTGGCTACCAGTGGGCAGAGGACTCCCCCTGGCATTTTGGCGGTCAAGCAGGAGCGGAAGAGGACGCCAGGATCGATCAATTGCGCCGGAAGTACGCAGCGCCTCTGCTCCACTTTGAGCAAGAGATGAAGCGGGCGATGCGCGAAGATGTCAGGGCCATGACGACGGTCCTGTACCAATTCCTGGCGGCGCTGGGTATCCCTCAAAAGCTGGAGCAGTGGCAGAAGCAGGCGGAGCAGGAAGGAGACTTGCAGTCTGCTCAAGTGCATGGACAAGTGTGGAATGGTTTGATTGCCTTGATGGATCAGATCGTCGAGGTGATGGGCGAGGAGCAAATGGAGCTATCGACTTATGCCCGCGTCCTGGACAGCGGTTTGGAGACGATCGAGATGGGCCTGGTGCCGCCTGCGCTGGATCAGGTGCTGATCGGTTCGATGGAGCGCTCTCGCCAGCCGGATGTAAAAGCGTTGTTCCTTTTGGGCGTCAATGACGGGGTGATTCCGATGCGCCCGCGCGAGGACGGCATTCTGGATGAAGCGGAGCGGGAGCGGCTGGCTGAGCTCGGGGTCGAGCTGGCCCCCGGAGCCAAGCAGCGGCTGATGGCAGAGTCCTATTTGCTCTACCAGGCATTGACCCGTCCCTCTGAGCGGTTGCTGTTGAGTTGCGCTCTGGCCGATCACGAAGGCAAAGCATTGCTGCCTGCGGCTTTGTTCAATCGGGTGCAGG
>DASQMM010000326.1:0-1834 GCA_035645495.1 Brevibacillus sp.
AAACCGAGCTTTTCCGTCGTAGTTGCCTTGACATTGACCTGCGACAGCTCATCCGCTTCCAGAACGCGAGCGATCAGAGCTTGCATCTGCGGGATATACGGAGCCATTTTTGGTGCCTGGGCGATAATCGTAGCGTCTACATTTCCCAAGCGGTATCCGCGTTCCTTGGCCATCTTCCAGACATGCTCCAATAGTTTGACACTGTCTGCATCCTTGTATTCCGGGTCCGTATCCGGAAAATGGCGGCCGATGTCTCCCTCACCTAGTGCGCCCAGAATCGCATCCGTGATCGCGTGGAGCAGAACATCTGCATCCGAATGGCCCAACAGCCCTTTTTCATAGGGAATGGTGATGCCGCCGATGATGCAGGGACGCCCCTCCACTAGTTGATGCACGTCAAAACCTTGCCCAATCCGCATAGACATGAATTACTCTCCCCTTCTTTTACGCAATATCTCTTCACCTAGCAACAAGTCGTCCGGTGTCGTGATTTTGATGTTCTCATAGCTTCCTGCCATGACCGTCACCGGATGTCCCAACCATTCTACCAGCATTGCGTCGTCCGTGCCTATTTTCCCCGCTTTCCATGCAGCCAGATGCGCTTCTTTCAACAAAGACATACGAAAAGCTTGTGGGGTTTGCACCGCCCACAAGCTCTCCCGCGCCGGGGTAGACTCGACAACGCCCGTCTCCCCCACCACTTTTATCGTATCCTTTACAGGCACAGCCAGGATCGTCGCTTGATCGCGCTGAACCTGACGGATGATCTGACTGATTTGTTCGGGAGTAACGAATGGACGCGCAGCATCATGGACCAGGACATGCGTGCAAACCTGCAAGGCTTCCAGACCATTGCGCACACTGTCCTGCCGCTCCGCGCCGCCCAGTACGACCGTTAGCTGAATGTTTTCCTTTTCCAGCCAAGCAAGTACCTCATCTCGATCGGTCTCACTGACCACCAGCACGATTTGCCCGATCTCCTCATGAGAGGCAAACAGCCGTACCGTATGAGCCAGTATCGGCTCTCCTGCCAGCGGCAGCCACAGCTTGTTTCGCTGTCCGCCCATGCGCTTGCCTGAGCCAGCTGCCACAATCACAACTCCCGTCGTCACGATTCATTCCCTCTCCCGTTTTCTCTACAACGCTTTTTCCAACAGCTTCGGCTTCGCGAAAATCATGCGTCCTGCCGAGGTCTGCAGCACACTGGTCACGAGTACATCTATCTCGTTGCCGATATAATCACGGCCGCCTTCCACCACAATCATTGTACCGTCATCCAGATACGCAACCCCTTGACCATGCTCTTTACCGTCTTTGATTACCTGGACGTTCATTTCCTCGCCCGGCAAAACCACAGGCTTTACCGCATTGGCCAAGTCATTGATATTCAAAACAGGAACTCCCTGCAATTCGCAAACCTTGTTCAAGTTGAAGTCGTTGGTAACCACTTTGCCGTTGATCACCTTCGCCAGCTTGATCAGCTTGCTGTCCACCTCGGAGACTTCTTCAAAATCGCCTTCCCAGATTTGCACTTTCACTTTCATTTCTTTTTGAATCTTATTGAGAATATCCAAGCCCCGCCGCCCGCGATTGCGTTTCAATACATCGGACGAATCAGCAATATGCTGAAGCTCCTCCAGCACGAAACCCGGAATGATCAAACTGCCTTCCAAGAAGCCTGTACGGCAAATATCTGCAATGCGACCGTCGATAATCACACTTGTATCCAAAATCTTATTCTCCACATTCGTGGGAGCTCCAGCGGTCTCTTTTTTCTTATCCTTGCGACCAATCGAAAAGACAGACATGATTTCGTCGCGCTTGCGGAACCCGA
>DASQMM010000327.1:0-2811 GCA_035645495.1 Brevibacillus sp.
GGCCGTCAATTGTTGGGAGATGCCATTTGCGTTTTTGCTAGGAAAGCCACGGGGGAAATCACGCATTACCCTCAAGTCAGCGAGGAATTTACCAGCCCCGACCGGGTAGAAAACAGGACGGATATCTCACATGGAGGTGTATCGATTGAACAACCGTTTGATTAAGCTAATCCGCGCGTGCGGTCTCAGCTTTGTCCGGAAGCATCATCTGTGCGGGGAAGTCTATGAAGCGACCCATAGATGGCAAGGGGTGACGCTGGGTAAGTACATATTGGTCCCGATGGCGTTGGATGACTTTCTGGGCGTTACGGCCAATCTCCAGGAATACGAGAGATTTGAAGAGCAAGTGTTGGCGCCGTTCTACTTTCGGCTGAAAGGGGACTGGAGCTGGAACCTATATTTGTGTTTCATTTTGGAAGAGGATGACTTGAAGCAAGTCCCGATTGAGCGAATGGTGCGGGTGGAGCGGGGAAAACGCTACGGCAAGAAGCTGATCATAACCTGGTCCGATCTTGCCAAGCGGCTCCCGACAGCCAAGCTGCCGACTCGCATGGATGGGCAAGTAGCCGCAGACCCGCTCAAGGAGTGGGAACAGGCTTTGGCACCTTTTGGTCTGGAGTTTTGTCTGCGGGATTACAGTGATGCCTCGATTAGTGATTACCTGAATGGCACGATGGAATCGATTCCCCAGGAGCCTCACAAAGAAACGATGGAAGCCCCTCCTCAAAAGCCGACTGGCCCGATTCGAACGTTGCAATTTGGGGAAGCGTATCGCTCTCATTTTTTGTCAAGTGCGCCAGAATTGGAATTCGCCCAAGTCAATCTGCTGTCAGGTCCGAACGGGATGGGAAAAACCTCTGTGCTAGAGTGCATCGAGCTGGCATTTACCGGGGCGATTCAACGCAATCTGCTCTCCGATTCAGAAATAAGAGAAACATGGGATGGACGAATTACTTTTTCGGGAGACGAAAGGGTATTTGCGGGAGTGCCTTCCGAACAGGAAAAGAAAGAGCGCGAGATCGCGTACTACAGGCAGAAGGTGGCACCTAAAGCGCGAAGCCAGATCAATCGGATGTTTCATCAGTATAATTACTTTTCTTCCGAGGCCGTCCACCAATTTTGCTTTAACCACGACAGCCAAATCGATTATCGGACCGCTTTTGCCCGCGTGATTTACGGCGAGCAATTAGAACGTGTGGAGAGACGATGGAAGCAGCATAGAGAGGAAATGCAGAAAAGAGCCAATCGGATTCAGCGCACTCTGGCAAGCCTGGAAGCAGAGCTTGCCGAGCAGCAAAACGGGCAGTCGCAAGAAACCGCATTGATGAGAGCCAGAGCCGCAATGAAACGAAACGCGATCGCGAAATGGATGAAAAACTGCCATTATGCCTACCCGATATTGGAGGAGGATGCGACTCTGTCCGAGGTGGAAACGTGGCTGCAGCATCTGGAGCCTCGCCTGAAGGAACTGGAGATCGTGAGTCGCCCCCTGATCCATCCGAATTTAGGTGAAATTCAAAGTGGCAGACAGCTAAAGTCAGCGATCGCCGCCAATCAAGCGGAACAAACCGAGTGTCAAACCCAAAAGAACGAAGTATTGGAACAGCTCAAAACGGTTTCGTCTGCTGAGAAATTGGTGGAGCAGCGGAATGCTTTACGAATGCTCATATCGGATCACGGAAAAAAACGCGAACAGTATCTTCGACTGGCCCAGCAGCTTCAAGGCAAAGTGGGGCTGTTGGATCAAAGCGGTTCCCGTGATCGCAGGAAATGGATCGAGCAGAGATTGGCCGAGCTTCAAGAAGAATTGATGGAAATAGAGGCTGTCATTCGCCTTTACGGGGATGTAACAGATGCAGCGATCGAGTATGCAGATGTAAACGAAGCGAGAAAACAGATGGACGAAGCAGAAACCCAATGGGAGGAAGCGAAGAGGCGTTATCAGGAGGCGATGGCGCGAACAAGGGCTCAGCAGGAGCGTACCTCTTTCCTGCAAAGGCTTGCTTCGGAAATCAAAGTAGAAGGTCGTCACTACTTGGAGGCAAATCCGGGTGAATCCCGGTGCCCCATGTGCGGACATGATCATACGACTTCGGAAACGCTCTTGCAAGCCATAGAAAAGGGAATCCATGCTGACGACGAATGGCTTACAAAGCTTCTGCAAGAGGAAGAGCACTGCAAAATACGCGCGCAGGCACAGCATGAAGTCTATGAAGCCGCCAAAGAACGCTATCGTGTATTGATTCGATTCCAAGATCTGCACGCCTATTTGTTGGAACGCAAGGACCGCTTGACGATTGTTGAAATCCCGGAAGTCTTTGATCCCGCGCACTTGCAGCGTGCGCTGAAAACATGCACAGAACAACAAAAACAAAAGACAGCTGAGCGCCGCCAGTTTGAGCAGGAAGCGCAAGATTTGGACAGACGAGGGTTTACATTACAGCTGATGGCCGAGCTGGATGCTCTTCTGGAATCGCCGCTGCTCGAAACCGTCCGGGCGGAGATGGGGGCTGAGGCAACAGGGCAACAGCTCGTACGAGGTCTTGAGAAGCGGGCGAATTTGTACCAAATGGAAATCGAGAGGGCGCTTGAAGAATCCGCAACGGTCGAGGAACTGATTCGACAAGCGGAGAATCACCACCAGGAGTTAAGACAACGCATGGAAGAGCTGGAGAAGCGGGAGAGAGAGCTTTCCAGCGCCAGGCAGCATCTGGTTGCGGCTGAACAGGCATATGAGCGATTGCACGAGCATAATGTTCACATCAGTGTGGAGCATTCCTGGCGAGATTGGCGCTCCTACCTGGAGCAATT
>DASQMM010000328.1:0-9066 GCA_035645495.1 Brevibacillus sp.
GGTCGATGGTACAACAAAAGCGTAGGGAATCACTCCCTACGCTTTTGTTGTACCATTATTCCGCCTGCTCCCATTGGTTGACCATATGGTAGGCTGTCAAACGAAGACGCTCGAAGATTTGCTGGCGCGGCTCTTCTGGCAAGCCCGTACGATCCATCGCCTCGCTCATGCAGGCAAGCCAGGCTTCGGCTTGTGTCGGCCCGATCGGAAAGCGCAGGTGTCGAGCCCGCAGCATCGGATGCCCGTGTTTCTCGGTGTAGAGAGCAGGACCTCCCAAGAATTGAGTGAGGAACTGGTACTGTCTCTCCTTTACATCAGACAGGTCGTCGGGAAACAAGGGAGAAAGATCCGGATGTTGGATGACTAAGTCGTAAAATGTATCTACAAGGCGTGCCAAGGTATCCGCTCCGCCGATCATTTCATAATAAGTATTGCCTTCAACCATAGTGAAAAGGCCTCCTCTGCGAACGTGTCTCCTCCTAAGTATAGCGGGTTCCTTCTATTATAGAAAGGGAAGAGCAGGAGTTGGCAGGGAATCCCGCTTGCCTTTCTGTAGCAGAATCGGTAATATAGGCAAGGTGAGTCTCGTTACGAGATTTGCTTGTACAAGAATTCGGCGGAAATACAGAAATAACTTGCGTTGCCCAAAGGATTTTAGTACAATATGTAATGTTGGTCATGGACTTGCGATGATGTGGGAGGTTGCTGACACACCCGGCCCCTTTGCCATGACCGGGGTGCAGGATATTTCCACGGAGAAATGTCTGTTTAAAAAATGGGCGAAAAAGGAGGGACTCAAATGGCAAAGCAAAAGATTCGTATTCGTTTAAAGGCGTATGATCACAAAATCCTCGATCAGTCTGCAGAAAAAATTGTAGACACTGCAAAACGTTCCGGTGCAAATGTCTCCGGTCCGATTCCGCTTCCTACGGAAAAAGCAGTTTACACAATTCTGCGTGCGGTTCACAAGTACAAAGATTCTCGTGAACAATTCGAGATGCGTACACACAAACGTTTGATCGACATCTTGAACCCTACACCACAAACAGTAGATGCTTTGATGCGTCTGGATCTGCCATCCGGTGTAGATATCGAGATCAAACTGTAAAGTCCCAAACGCGATACACGCGCAGCCGTTGTCTTGATGAGCGTGTTACAACAAGCAACAAACCCTTAAAATGGCACCCCTGCGCATCGGTAGGGACTTGATACAACAATACTGTTTTTGTGAAATATGTACAGGAGGTGGCACAAATGACCAAAGGAATCTTAGGTAAAAAACTTGGAATGACTCAAGTTTTTGGCCCAAACGGAACAGCGATTCCAGTAACAGTCATCGAAGCTGGTTCTAACGTGGTTCTCCAAAAGAAAGACCTGGAGAACGATGGTTATGAAGCAATTCAAATCGGTTTCGAAGACAAAAAAGAGCATCGCGCTAACAAACCGGAAAAAGGCCATGCAGCGAAAGCTAACACTGCACCTAAGCGCTTCGTTCGTGAAATTCGCGGTGTAAACCTCGGTGAATTCGAGGTAGGTCAAGAGTTGAAAGCTGATATTTTTGCTGAGGGAGATATTGTAGACGTTGCCGGCGTATCCAAGGGTAAAGGTTTCCAAGGTGCGATCAAACGTCACAACCAATCCCGCGGTCCTATGGCTCACGGTTCGCGCTACCATCGCGGCCCTGGTTCTATGGGTGCTGTAGCTCCTAACCGCGTATTTAAAGGTCAAACCCTGCCAGGACAAATGGGCGGCGACAATGTAACCGTTCAAAACCTGGAAGTAGTGAAAGTCATCGCAGAACGCAACCTGATTCTCGTAAAAGGTTCTGTACCTGGACCGAAAAACAGCTGCGTACTGGTATCGACGGCAGTCAAGAAGAACTAGTAAGGAAAGGAGGAACTGACATGCCGAAAGTAGCTCTCTATAACCAAACCGGTTCCCAAGTTGGCGAAATCGAATTGGCAGAAAGCGTATTTGGGATCGAACCTAATAACGCCGTTCTGTTCGATGCGATCGTGATGCAACAAGCGTCCCAACGCCAAGGTACACACGATGTAAAGAACCGTTCTGAAGTACGTGGTGGTGGCCGCAAGCCATGGCGCCAAAAAGGTACAGGTCGTGCACGCCAAGGTTCCATTCGCTCTCCGCAATGGAAAGGTGGCGGTGTTGTATTCGGACCAACTCCGCGCAAATACGGTTACAAATTGAATCGTAAAGTTCGCCGTTTGGCTCTGAAATCCGCACTCTCGACAAAAGTACAAAACAACGAACTGCTGGTTCTGGATGCTTTGAACTTCAACGCTCCAAAAACCAAAGAAATGACAGCTGTTCTGAACAGCTTGAAAGTAGATCGCAAAGTTCTGATCGTTACTTCCGAGTATGATCAAAATATCGCGCTCTCTTCCCGTAACATCCCAGGTGCTAAGTTCGTAGATGCTGCAGGCATTAACGTTCTGGATCTGGTAGCGCATGATAAAGTAATCGTGACGAAAGACGCGGTTGCGAAAGTAGAGGAGGTGCTCGCCTAATGAAGAGCCTTTACGATGTCCTCAAGCGCCCTATCATTACGGAGCGCACCACTGACATGATGGCTGAGAAGAAGTACGTTTTCGAAGTTCCTCTCAAAGCCAACAAAACAGAAATCAAGCAAGCTGTTGAAAAAGTTTTCGGCGTAAAAGTAGAAGCAGTAAACACTTCCCGTGTTCCTGCAAAACCAAAACGCTATGGAAAATACTCCGGTTATACTTCTGAGTGGAAGAAAGCGATCGTTAAGCTGACTGATGACAGCAAAGACCTGACCTTCTACGAGGGCGTATAATCCCGACGATTCCCGAAAAGGAGGGTATTAACATGGGTATTAAAAAGTTTAAACCGACTTCTCCTTCTCGTCGCCAAATGACTGTTTCTACTTTTGAGGAGATCACAACTTCGACTCCTGAAAAATCCTTGTTGGCGCCCCTGAGCAAAAAAGCTGGCCGCAACAATCAAGGTAGAATCACAGTACGTCATCAAGGTGGCGGGCATAAACGCAAATACCGCATCATTGACTTCAAACGCAATAAGGACGGCATCGTAGGTCGCGTAGCTACGATCGAATACGATCCAAACCGTTCCGCTAACATTGCTTTGATCAATTATCTTGACGGTGAAAAGCGTTACATCATCGCTCCACACGGTTTGAAAGTGGGCGACGAGATCGTTTCCGGTGCAGATGCCGACATCAAAACTGGTAACGCACTGCCGCTGGAAAAAATTCCAGTAGGTACAACTATCCACAACATCGAGTTGAAACCAGGCAAAGGTGGCCAATTGGTTCGCGCTGCTGGTACATCCGCTCAATTGCTGGGTCGTGACGGAGAATTTGTTATCGTACGTCTTTCTTCTGGTGAAACACGCCGCATTCACAATGTATGCCGTGCAACCATCGGTCAAGTAGGTAACATCGATCACGAGCTGCTCAATATCGGTAAAGCTGGACGTTCCCGCTGGCTGGGTGTTCGCCCAACTGTTCGCGGTAGCGTAATGAACCCGAACGATCACCCACACGGTGGTGGTGAAGGTCGCGCTCCAATCGGACGTAAAGCTCCAGTTACTCCTTGGGGTAAACCTACATTGGGTCTCAAAACTCGCAAGAAGAAGAACAAATCGAATCAGTACATCATCCGCCGCCGCAAGAAGTAAGGTAGGCTGATACAATAACCGAACGCCTTTGGCGAAGGGAGGTTCACTAATGGGACGAAGCTTGAAAAAGGGTCCTTTCGTGGATGACCATTTGATGAAAAAAGTTGTCGAGCAAAATGAAAAGAACGAGAAACGCGTGATCAAAACCTGGTCTCGTCGATCCACCATCTTCCCTGATTTCGTAGGACACACGTTTGCTGTTTACGATGGCCGCAAACACGTACCAGTTTACGTATCGGAAGACATGGTTGGCCATAAATTGGGTGAATTCGCACCAACTCGTACCTTCAAGGGTCACGTCGACAACGACAAGAAGTCCAAGAAGCGCTAATTTTCTCTTGACAGAGAGGAGGTACAAAGATGGAAGCAAAAGCAGTTGCTCGCAATATTCGCATCGCGTCTCGTAAAGTCCGCCTGGTGGTTGACTTGATCAGAGGCAAGCAAGTAGGTGAGGCTTTGGCGATCCTGAAACACACGCCGAAAGCTGCATCTCCTGTTGTTGAAAAGCTCTTGAAGTCGGCTATTGCAAACGCTGAGCACAACTACGAGCTGGATCCAAACAGCCTGGTAGTGAGCAAAATCTTCGTAGACCAAGGTCCTACGTTGAAGCGTTTCCGTCCGCGCGCTATGGGTCGCGCTAGCCGCATCCATAAACGCACGAGCCACATCACAGTGGTACTAAACGAGAAATAAGGAGGGATTACGTGTGGGTCAAAAGGTAAGCCCGGTAGGACTTCGGATCGGTGTCATTCGCGACTGGGAGTCCAAATGGTACGCTGACAAGGACTTCGCAACACTGTTGCACGAAGACCTGAAAATCCGCAAGTTTGTAAAAGGGCGTCTAAAAGATGCTGCAGTATCCACGATCGAAATCGAACGCGCTGCAAATCGCGTGAACGTAACGATTCACACCGCTAAGCCTGGTATGGTAATTGGTAAAGGTGGAGCAGAGGTCGAAATTCTGCGCAAATCCTTGACTGAGCTGACTGGCAAACGCGTTCATATCAATATCAACGAAGTAAAACGTCCTGACCTGGATGCTACTCTGGTAGCTGAAAATATCGCACGCCAATTGGAAAACCGTATCTCTTTCCGTCGTGCGCAAAAGCAATCGATCACTCGTACGCTGCGCGCTGGTGCGAAAGGTATCAAAACCTTGGTAAGCGGTCGTCTGGGCGGAGCTGACATCGCTCGTTCTGAAGGCTACAGTGAAGGTACTGTTCCGCTTCACACATTGCGCGCTGACATCGACTACGGTACTGCAGAAGCACATACCACTTATGGTCGCATCGGTGTGAAAGTGTGGATCTACCGTGGAGAAGTCCTTCCAGCGAGAAAGAACGTCGCTACTGAGGAAGGAGGCAAGTAATCATGTTGACGCCAAGACGCGTGAAACACCGTAAACAACACCGTGGAAAAATGGCCGGTAACGCAAAAGGTGGTACCACAATTGCGTTCGGTGAATACGGATTGCAAGCAGTAGAACCATCCTGGGTAACCAACCGTCAAATCGAGGCTGCCCGTATCGCGATGACACGTTATATCAAGCGTGGCGGTAAAGTATGGATCAAAATCTTCCCAGATAAACCAGTAACACAAAAACCGCTCGAAGTACGGATGGGTTCCGGTAAAGGTTCTCCTGAGAAATGGGTAGCGGTAGTGAAACCAGGCAAGATCATGTTTGAACTTGCTGGCGTACCTGAAGAAGTCGCTCGCGAAGCTATGCGCCTGGCTATGCACAAACTGCCAATCAAGTGCAAATTCGTGAAGCGTGAAGAAGTGGGTGGTGACGCACATGAAGGCTAATGAGTACCGTAATTTGACCACTGCCGAGATCGAACAAAACGTCGCTTCTTTGAAAGAAGAGTTGTTCAACCTTCGTTTCCAGTTGGCTACGGGTCAACTCGAAACCACGTCTCGCATCAAACAAGTGCGCAAGGATATTGCACGTGCGAAAACCATCCTGCGCCAGAGAGAATTGGGAATCGGCTAATTTGAGGAAGGAGGTTTGAACGATGACCGCAGATCGCAATATGCGTCGTTCCGTTGTAGGTCGCGTCGTTTCCGACAAAATGGATAAAACCATCGTGGTTCTTGTTGAAACTTACAAGAAGCATACTTTGTACGGCAAGCGTGTGAAATACTCCAAAAAGTTCAAGGCTCACGACGAAAACAACACGGCAAAAGTGGGCGACATCGTGGAATTGATGGAAACCCGTCCATTGTCCAAAGACAAGCGTTTCCGCTTGGTACGTATCGTCGAAGAGGCAGTAATTGTATAAGTTAGATTTTCGGATATCAATTCCGAAAGGAGGAACAGTAAATGATCCAAACTCAGACGAGATTGGCTGTTGCTGACAACTCCGGTGCAAAGGAACTCATGTGCATCAAGGTACTGGGTGGTTCCGGTCGCAAAACGGCGAACATCGGTGATGTTATTGTGTGCTCCGTTAAATCCGCTACACCCGGCGGCGTTGTCAAGAAAGGTCAAGTAGTTAAAGCGGTTGTAGTACGTACAGTGAGCGGCGTTCGCCGTCCAGACGGTTCTTACATTCGTTTTGATGAAAATGCAGCAGTTGTCATCAAAGAAGATCAATCCCCTCGTGGTACCCGTATCTTTGGACCTGTGGCTCGTGAGCTCCGCGACAAGGATTTCATGAAGATCATCTCTCTTGCTCCAGAGGTTATCTAATTGAACGTTTATAACCAGGTAGTTTGTTCGATAGGAGGTGCACCAAGCGATGCACGTTAAAAAAGGCGACACTGTTATCGTAAATGCGGGCAAGGACAAAGGGAAAAAAGGTCGCGTTCTCGCTGCCTTTCCTAAGAAAGATCGCGTTCTGGTTGAAGGTATCAACCTCGTGAAAAAACACAGCCGTCCGTCTCAAGCCAATCCGCAAGGCGGCATTGTTACTCAAGAAGCACCGATTCACGTTTCCAACGTATCTTTGATCGATCCGAAGTCCGGCACAGCAACTCGCATCGGTTACAAAGTATTGGATAACGGCAAGAAAGTTCGGTATGCGAAAAAATCTGGCGAAGTAATCGACAAGTAGTCAGGTCGGAAAGGAGGACGTTCTAGATGGCAGTAAGATTGAAAGAAAAGTATGCGAAGGAAATCGTACCTGCTCTGATGAGCAAGTTTAACTACACTTCCATCATGCAAGTACCAAAAGTAGAGAAAATCATCATCAACATGGGTGTTGGCGAAGCTGTTGCTAACGCTAAAGCCTTGGATACTGCAGTGGAAGACCTGTCCATTATCTCTGGTCAAAAACCTGTAGTAACTCGCGCAAAGAAATCCATTGCTGGTTTCAAATTGCGTGAAGGTATGCCGATCGGTGCAAAGGTAACCCTGCGCGGCGAGCGTATGTACCACTTCCTCGACAAGTTGATGAACGTTTCTCTGCCGCGTGTTCGTGACTTCCGCGGAATCTCTTCCAAGGCGTTCGATGGTCGCGGTAACTACACACTTGGTCTGAAGGAACAACTGATCTTCCCTGAGATCGAGTACGATAAAATTGATAAAGTACGCGGTATGGACATCGTAATTGTCACTTCCGCAAAAACGGATGAGGAAGCTCGTGAGCTTTTGACTCAAATGGGTATGCCATTCCGTAAATAAACCCACTCGTAAGGAGGGAAGAATGTGGCAAAGAAATCAATGATCATCAAGCAACAGCGTCAGCCGAAGTTTGCTGTTCGCGCGTACACTCGTTGCGAGCGTTGCGGACGTCCTCACTCCGTATTGCGCAAATTCAAACTCTGCCGTATTTGCTTCCGTGAACTTGCTTATAAAGGTCAAATTCCAGGCGTGAAAAAAGCAAGCTGGTAATTTGAAACGGGAAGGAGGTTTTCTCTCATGGTAATGACTGATCCAATTGCAGATATGTTGACACGCATTCGTAACGCCAACATGGTTCGCCACGAGAAAGTGGAGATCCCGGCGTCTACAATCAAGAAGGAAATCGCGCGCATTCTGAAAGAAGAAGGCTTCATCCGCGATGCTGAGTTTGTCGAAGACAACAAGCAAGGGATTATCCGCGTTTTCCTGAAGTACGGTCAAAACAACGAGCGCGTCATCACAGGTCTGAAACGCATCTCCAAGCCTGGTCTTCGTGTATATGCAAAGAACACAGAAGTGCCTAAGGTTCTGGGCGGACTTGGTTGCGCGATCATCTCTACTTCCACTGGCGTTATGACTGACAAGCAAGCTCGTCAAGCTCACGTTGGCGGAGAAGTACTCGCATACGTTTGGTAATTTATAGATTGTAAAAGCACAGGAGGTGCACCACATGTCTCGTGTCGGTAGAAAACCGATCGTGGTACCTGCAGGCGTTACCCTCACTCTGAACGGAACTGAGCTGACGGTAAAGGGCCCTAAGGGTCAACTCGTTCGTAGCTTTCACCCAGATATCAAGATCAACATCGCTGAAAACGAAGTAATCGTTGAGCGTCCTAGCGACAACAAACTTCACCGCTCCCTGCACGGTACGACTCGTGCGCTGGTTTCCAACATGGTAACAGGCGTATCCGAAGGCTTCACTCGTACCTTGGAATTGGTTGGTGTAGGTTACCGTGCTGCGAAAAGCGGCAATGGCATCACACTTTCTCTCGGATTCTCCCATCCAGTAGAAGTGACACCAGAAGCAGGTATTGAGATCGATGTTCCTAACCAAACCACACTGGTGGTTAAAGGGATCAATAAAGAGCGCGTTGGACAAATCGCTGCTGAAATCCGCGCACTTCGCAAACCTGAGCCGTACAAAGGTAAAGGGATCAAGTACAGCGATGAAGTGGTTCGTCGTAAAGAAGGTAAAAAAGGTAAGTAAGCCGCGTAGTTTCATGAGAAAGGAGGCCGCTTAATGTTTACGAAAGCTGATAAAAACAAAGCACGGAAAAAACGTCACCTGCGTATTCGCAAACGGGTAATTGGTTCTGCTATCCGCCCTCGTCTGAACGTATTCCGTTCTTCGAAACACATCTATGCTCAACTGATTGACGATGCAACTGGCGTAACTTTGGCATCTGCATCTTCTTTGGATAAAGAGCTTGGCCTGAAAAACGGGGCTAATGTGGAAGCTGCTACGGCTGTTGGCACACTGATCGCTAAGCGTGCACAAGAAAAAGGTGCGACTGAAGTGATTTTTGACCGTAGTGGTTATATCTATCATGGACGTATTAAAGCACTGGCAGAAGCAGCTCGTGAAGCTGGTCTGCAATTCTAACAACAAGGAGGGTAAGGAATGCGTATCGACCCTAGCAAATTAGAGCTCGAAGAAAAAGTAGTCGCCGTTAACCGCGTAGCTAAGACGGTTAAAGGTGGACGTCGCATGAGCTTCAGCGCCCTGGTTGTTGTGGGTGACCGTAACGGACACGTTGGTG
>DASQMM010000329.1:0-3864 GCA_035645495.1 Brevibacillus sp.
GCTTCCACCATTACGGTGGTCATAATGCCGCTGGCAATCGTCCCGAGATGATTGGTCATTTGCGGCGTCACTTCGCCGACATAGGTCAGTTCGTCAGCCTGCCGTTCTTCCCGGAAATGCGACATGATCAGATTGGGGAAGGTTTCGCTCATCTGCGGCTGTTTGGCTGTAAATTGCAGCGCCTTCAAGACGTCGTTGCGGCTTAGGACACCGACGAGCTTGCGGTAATTGTCCACGACGGGCAAAAGCTCGATGCCCTCCCAGACCATCATGTGGGCGGAGGATGCCACCGATACCCGAGGTGAGGTCGTAATCGGATTTTTGGTCATCACCTTGTCGATGGTTGCAGTCTCATCGTGACCGATGATGTCCTTCGAGGTGACGATCCCGATCAGACGCATCTGCTCGTCTACGACGGGGAACCGGGTATCCTGATACAGCTCGGTGTATTGATGCCATTTGGCAACGGTGTCGGATGTCAGGAGCACTGGTGTCTCCGCCAGCGGCTTCAACACGTCCTCGACCATCACGATTTCCTTTTTGATCAGTCGGTCGTAGATCGCCCGGTTGATCATCGAAGCCACCGTAAAGGAGTCGTAGCTGGAAGAGATGATCGGGAGCGCGAGGCGATCCGCCAACTGCTTCATCTCGTCACTGGTGTCAAATCCCCCCGTGATCAGAACCGCAGCGCCCTGCTGCAAGGCGATCTTGTGAGCCTGGTAGCGGTTCCCCACGATCAGCAGGCTCCCGGCGTCGATGTAGCGCATCATCGCTTCCAATTGCATGGCACCGATGACGAACTTGTTCAATGTCTTATGTAATCCTTCCCTTCCCCCCAACACGTGGCCATCGACGATGTTGACCACTTCGGCGAAGGTAAGCCGCTCTATGTTTTCTTTTTGTTTCTTCTCAATGCGGACCGTTCCTACACGCTCGATCGTGCTTACGTATCCTTGCGTTTCCGCTTCCTTGATCGCACGGTACGCCGTCCCCTCGCTTACATCCAGGTCCTTGGCGATTTGCCGCACGGAAATCTTCGAACCGATCGGAAGGCGATCAATATGCTGTAAAATTTGTTCATGCTTGGTTGCCATTTACGCCTCCATCCCCCCTCTTCATGCATCCGGTCCTGCTGCGATGCTCTCCTTCGATCAATATACCCGAAGGCGGAGCAAAAAAAAAGGGTAGCTTTTACAGCTACTCCGACAGAAAGTATATCATTAAGGGGGTTTTCATCGTGCTTTTATCATACCCCCGAAATATTACAGGAAGATTACAGTGGAGTTACATTATCATTTCAGTTTTTCAACCCAGCCATAGTGCGAGAAGCCCCTGCACCAATCCGATCACGCCCCCCAGGATAAAACCTAGCAGCGTAATCATACGAAACTCTTTTCCGGATATCCCGATAACCATCTCTTCGATCCGTTCCATCGGAAATCCTTCTACCTGCCGCGTGACAATATCACGGACAGAAATTTTGCTGACGATCCGCTCCACGTTGCTCTCCAGTTTTTGCACCATCCATCTGGACAAACGCGGTATCGTTTTGGTCAAAATGGTCTCGCGAAACGGGGCTGTCACCCGGGAAAGCGGCTCGTCGATAAAACGCAGGCTGTGGGCTTCCATTCTGGCAAAAAGGGCATGCGCCCAGTCATCGACCTGATCCCGTCCGATCCATTCCACCAGCTCCCCGACCTTTTTCTCCAGGAGCTTGTCCGCTTCCAGCTTCAAGAATTGCTGCACGCGCTGGGAAAGCTCCGGGCTTTGCAGCCATTCATCCAAGCGGGGCAAAATTTTGCCGACAACCTTGTCATCTCCAAGAAACATCCCGACCAGACCACCGAACATGCCGCCTCCACCACCCAACAGACCGCGAATCATCTCCTGCAAGGTCTGTTGCCCCTCAGGCGTGTGAAGATAGCCGCGCAGACGCGACAAAAGCAATTGGCTCACAGCCGTCGTCGCTGCTTCCATGCGCTCCACTCCAGCTGGGGACAGAAGCTCTCGCAAGGTTCGATCTTCATAGTGGTGCAGCGTCCGCTCTATGAAACTGTTCCAGTGCAGCAGGACCGGCGTTCGCACGGAATCGCTCCACTTCCCCTCTTCATCAAAAACCTGAGGCACAGTGGCCTGCAGGATTTGGCGCAGATTTCGCTCTTCGGACATCCACTCCGCAGCGAATCCCGCAAGCCAGCTCCTGAGGTTGTTCTCCAGGTCTCCCTGGGCAATCGCCCGTTTGATCCCTTCTGTCGTCAAAAGATGATCCTCTACCAACCTGCCCATTTGTATGGCGATGTCACCTCTTCGGCTTGGTATGAGTCCGGGCGTGAAGGGAACGCGCCAACGCCCGATATACCAAGGCCTAAGGGGCCGGAAAAGCATGCGAATCGCCAGTTCATTCGTCACTCCGCCAATCGCGGATCCGACTGCAATGTTCACTAGTATTAACCAACTGTTCATAAATCCTAATAACCTCTCTTCTCTGCATGGCACCAAACCATTTGGCTGCTCATACCATAGACTAACTTCATGCCTGATGGGAAGGGGATAATCATGTCGTACCTACCAACCGTCGTGCAAGCAATCGAGCCAAAATCAGAAGTTGACCTTTACCTGCCCCAGGCGCATATGCGCAAATGGAACCTGCAACCGTCCACACTAACCGTCCAATTCGGGAACAAAACGGTTCGCGCCCGCGTAAGCCGCATGGAACGCAACAGCCGAATATGGATCCGACCATCCTTGGCGCAAGCGTTGCATCTGCCTACGGGAGTCCCGTTGCTGGTGGATTACCAGGCGAACCAGCAGTCTCTTGTTCTTGGCCCCTATATGGGAATCCTGGTTTCCGCGTACCATCTCCAATATCCGCTCGCGCCTTTCGGTCCGCTCTCGCATTTTTTCAATGAAGTGGCAGACAGCTGCCGCAAGCGTGGGGGCGTGATTTGTGCGTTTCGACCGCAGGACGTCAACTGGGAGGCGGGCATTGTCCGCGGACTGGTTCGCAAAGGCGGCTCCTGGAGCCAGCGGGTAATGCCTCTTCCCCAATGCATCTACAATCGTCTCGTCTCGCGCCAACGGGAACGAAGCGAAGCGATGAGCGCCTGGATTCAGCGCTGCAAGGAAGCTAACATTCCATTCTTCAATGAAAGATTCTTGAACAAATGGCACGTCCACACAGCTTTGGAAAAGCAAGAAGCAGCCGTACCTCACCTGCCAGGCATGCTCCGCTATGAGAATCAGGATGATCTGCAAGAAATGATCACCCGCTACCACACCGTCTATGCCAAACCGGCCAATGGCAGCATGGGCCGCGGCATCATCCGTATTCGCCGCAGGCAGAATGGCTATCAAGCAGCCAGTCCCGGCGGATTGAACAAACATTTTTCCAGTATTTCTGGACTGCACAAATATCTCAGCAAACGAACAAAAGGCAAACCTTATTTGCTGCAGCAAGGTTTACCCCTGATCGGCGTTCAGAGCCGACCGGCTGATTTTCGCGTTCTGGTGCAAAAAGACCGCAAAGGAGAATGGTCCGTCACCTCGCTAGTCGCCCGGCTCGGACAAAACCGCATTGTCTCCAACGTCTCGCGGGGCGGCTCGATGGTGTCGCCAGCCCATGCGTTGCGTCTGTGCGGACCTTGGGCGTGTTCGCAGCGCCCCACGCCGCAAACGTTGAAGCATGTCGCATTGAAGCTTTCCCGTTTGCTGGAGGAAGCTCTACCAGGCCACTATGCCGAATTCGGTGTCGACCTCGGAGTAGATGTGCGCGGACAGGTATGGCTGCTCGAGGTCAACAGCAAGCCCTCCAAGACGGCCAATTCCATCCCGATCCCAGAAGGCGCAGAAGCACCGCCGCGTCGG
>DASQMM010000330.1:0-3211 GCA_035645495.1 Brevibacillus sp.
CGCGCGGAGCAAAGGTAGAAGTAATTGACCTGCGCACCATCAGCCCGCTCGACATCGATACCATCGTGGAATCCGTGAAGAAGACCAACCGTGCCATCGTGGTACAAGAGGCTCAAAGAACTTCCGGTGTAGCAGCAGAAATTATTGCGCAAATCAATGAGCGCGCCATTCTTCATCTGGAAGCACCTGTCCTCCGCGTGACAGCTCCTGATACCGTATATCCTTTTGCTCAGGCAGAAGATGTATGGCTCCCTGACGTGAAACGCGTCGTGGATGGACTGACCCAAGTGCTCGACTTCTAATGAAGTAACAAGGAGATAATTGGCGGAAAAGTTGAGAGCTTTCCGCCTTCTTTTGGCACCAACCTGTTTTCATTACGGAAAGTGTTTATGAAGGAGGAGAATAGCGTGAGTCGTTTTACATTCAGACTCCCGGAGCTGGGCGAGGGCATCCATGAAGGCGAAATCGTCAAGTGGCACGTACAGCCAGGAGATAGCGTAGAAGAAGACCAAGTAATCATGGAAGTGCAAAATGATAAGGCAGTGGTTGAGGTTCCATCCCCTGTGAAGGGTAAAGTCATCGAATTGAAGGTGACAGAAGGAACTGTCAGTGTTGTTGGAGATCCTCTGATCGAGTTTGAAGTAGAAGGGGAAATCCCGAACTTGCCAGATCATGGTCATGGTGAGGCTCCTGCAGCAGAAGCAGCTCCAGCACCTGCAGCCTCCGCTGACAAAATGGAGCCAGGCTGCGACATCGGCTCCCAAGTGAGCGCTAATGCAAATCAGGCTTTGGAAACACCGATGGGTCAGGCAACAACGACTGCAACAGCTGCGCCAATTGACCGCAAGCACGTACTGGCGACGCCATCTGTTCGTAAATACGCTCGTGAAAAAGGCGTTGCTCTGGCGACCGTTCCTGGAACAGGCAAATTGGGACGCATCACACGCGAGGACGTGGACCGCTTTGTCGCGGGCGGAGCCGTGGCAGCAGCTCCTGCAGCAGTACAAGCGGAAGCAGCAGCGGTTGCACCGGCGGCAGAAGCACCTGCAGCAACAGGAGTTTCCCAAGCTGCAGCTACCCCAACCGTTCACTACACTCCTGCAGCAGGTGGAGAAGTGGAAGAACGCGTACCGCTCAAAGGAATGCGCAAAGCGATTGCCAAAGCAATGGTCAAATCGGCTTATACCGCTCCGCATGTTACGATCTTCGATGAAGTAGACGTAACAGCATTGGTGGAAATGCGCAAAGAGGCGAAACCACTCGCAGAAGAGCGCGGTGTCAAATTGACGTATCTGCCAATGATCGTAAAAGCGGTCGTAGCAGGTCTGAAGAAATTCCCAGAACTGAATGCGTCCATCGATGATGAGAAACAAGAAATCATCTACAAAAAATACTATAACATCGGTATCGCGACATCGACCGATGAAGGATTGCTGGTTCCTGTCGTCAAAGCGGCAGACAGCAAATCGATTTTCCAAATCGCAGGCGAAATCGGCGAGCTGGCGAAAAAAGCCCGTGATCGCAAAGCGACTGCAGATGAGTTGAAAGGCTCTACGTTCAGCATCACCAATATCGGTTCGGCTGGCGGCATGTTCTTCACTCCGATCATCAACTACCCTGAGGTAGCGATCCTGGGTGTAGGCCGCATCAGTGAAAAACCAGTAGTGAAAAACGGAGAAATCGTAGTGGGTCAAGTTCTGTCCCTCTCGCTCAGCTTCGACCATCGTCTGGTGGATGGCGAGCCTGCACAGCGCTTCGTCAACTACGTGAAGCAGCTTCTGGAGAACCCTACGCTGCTCGTCATGGAGGGATAAACAACTATGGTAGTAGGTGAATTTACAACAGAAGTCGACGTCCTCGTCATCGGCGCAGGTCCCGGCGGATATGTAGCGGCGATCCGCGCGGCTCAACTGGGAAAAACCGTTGCCGTCGTGGAGAAAGCAGAATTGGGCGGTGTGTGCCTGAACGTGGGCTGCATCCCATCCAAAGCGATGATCCACGCAGCACATACCTATGAGCATACACAACATACCGCAGACATGGGAATTACCATGGATAACGTGCGAGTGGATTTTGCCAAAGTCCAAGAGTGGAAAGGCGGCATCGTCAAACAATTGACCGGTGGCGTCGCGTCCCTCTTCAAAGGACATAAAATCCAGGTTATTCCAGGGGAAGCCCTGTTCGTAACCGAAAATGAAGTGCGGGTCTTCCACGGCTATGATGTGAACCGTTATCGCTTCGAGCACTGCATCATCGCGACTGGCTCCCGTCCGATCGAACTGCCGGCATTCCCGTTTGGCAAACGAGTGCTATCTTCCACGGAAGCTCTCTCTTTGACAGAACTGCCAAAAAGCCTCGTGATCATCGGCGGTGGCTATATTGGTATCGAGCTGGGAACCGTTTTTGCGAAGTTCGGAACCAAAGTCACCATTCTGGAAGGATCTGATCAGATCCTGCCGGGCTTTGAGCCTGACATGCCGCGATTGGTTGAGCGCAAGCTGAAAAAGCTCGGCGTAGAGATCAAGACCAAGGCATTGGCACAAGGCATGGAAGAGACAGAGAACGGTGTGATCGTCAAAGCAGAAGTGAAGGGCGAACAACAGCAAATCGAAGCAGAATACGTCCTCGTAACCGTAGGCCGCCGTCCGAATACAGATGAGCTTGGCTTGCGTGAAGTAGGGATCAATCTGACAGATAGAGGTTTGGTTGTTGTCGATAAGCAAGGTCGCACCAATATCCCGAACGTGTACGCGATTGGGGATATCGTGGCAGGACCTGCACTCGCACACAAAGCATCCTATGAAGCGAAAGTGGCTGCCGAGGCAATTGCAGGCAAACCTTCCGAAGTAGATTACAAAGCGATCCCAGCTGTTGTATTCTGCGATCCGGAAATCGCCAGCGTCGGCATCAATGAGCGGGAAGCAAAGGAACAAGGTCTCGATTATATCGTTGGCCGGTTCCCGTTTGCTGCTAATGGCCGCGCTCTTTCCGTCAATGCTGGGGAAGGCTATGTGAAGCTAATCGCTGACAAGGAAACCAAGCTGGTTCTCGGAGCACAAATCGTAGGGCCGGAAGCATCCAATATTATCGCCGAAGTTGGATTGGCGATCGAAATGGGCGCGACACTGGAAGACATTGAATTGACCATTCATGCCCATCCGACCTTGGGTGAAGTGACCATGGAAGCGGCTGAGCTCGCATTGGGTCACCC
>DASQMM010000331.1:0-6938 GCA_035645495.1 Brevibacillus sp.
TACCTGACGATGTGAGTGTAAAGCCCCATTAAAACCTACTATTGTTTTAACTTCTGCCCTATGTTCAACTGGAACAACAATATCAACAGCATCAATAAAGTCTATTCCGTTAGCATCAGCATAAGCCACTGCTACATCCGACCAATGTAGCATCAGCTCCTGGTAACTGCCACCAAAGAAACTCCCTGCTCCTTCTGCAGCCACACGCCCGCTCGGATCCCAATACCTCAACGGATTATTTAAGACATACGTATACCGATTCAACGACAACGGATTATCCACTTGCCCTTTATACGTATCCTCCGAAATAAACCGCCCAACACTCGGATCATAATACCGCGCGCGCAGGTAGATCATCCCGGACTCCGCGTCGAACACCTCTCCCGCATAACGGAACGGGTTGCTCATCTCTTCCTGAGTCAGCGCGTCTTGTCGCGGATTGCCCCAGATATCATACTCATAGCTGTTCAGGACATACCCGCTGTTGGCATCGACGAGCTTGGTGACATCACCATGGCTGTTGGTCAAATAATACCCGGATTGATTGGTCTGGTTGTCCTTGCGCAAAATCAATCCGTTGCCAAAGATGTTCTGTGCCCGAATTCGACCACTACCGTCCAATTCCTCCACCACTTGCCCATTTAGATAGACATACTGGGTGGTCTGGCTTTCATTGGATTTGGCAGCTCGCAATCCGTTGGGATAGTAACTATAGCTCGTCTTCTCGTCTTCCTTCTTGACTTGGGTCAGACGGTTCAATGCATCGTATTCGTATTCCCTGCCCGCTGTCGGCATTGGGAAGCTGCCGAATGTGACGGTTTTTCGGTTGCCCAGGTCATCGTATTCATAGGTCTCCGCATCGCTTGCATAAGGGCTGGACACCTCTGTGATTCGGTCGATTTTATCGTACCGGAAGCTCCAGGTTCCTTCTGGGCGACGGCTTTCTACCACATTGCCGTAGCCATCGTACTGATTGCTTTCTGACCAGCCATCGCTGTGCTCCGTTTTGACGATCTCACCGAAGGAGTTCATGCGTTTTTCCATGCTGACACCGTTCGGATAGGTGACGGCTGCCGTATCTCCGGAGCGCTTGGTCACATAGTCGTAGAGAACACTTCCCCCAACCAGGCTTCCCTTTACTTCCTGTAACCGGCCCAGATCATCGTACTGATACTCCACGCGTTCGCCATTGGAGTAGGTCAGAGCGTCCATCAGGTTGTCGAGATCGTCGATTTGGTAGGGATTAATCGTTCTTCCTGCCTGGTACTGGATCTTGTAGGTTTTGCCCTGTGTTGTAAATGCGCGCATCCGACGGAATGGGTCGTAATCGTAGGTTACACTTTGGCCATCGCTGTTGGATTCCAGCGTGAGCAGGCCGGAGCGGGCATTGTATTCGTTTCGATCACTATACAGCTGTTTTCCGGAGCGGTCGTAGATTTTTCTCGATTTCTGCTCGTAAAAAGGGGTGTAGTCATACTGATAGCGATTGCCTGTTTTGTCCGTGTAAACCTTGAGATTGCCCGTTGAATCATATGCAAAGGTTTCTTTCTTCTTGTCCAGTGGATTCTCTTCGGAGAGCTTCCACGACAGGGCGTTATACGAGTTACGGGCTGTCGTCTGATCGTTCTGAATCACTTCGACCAGATTGCCCAAGGAATCGTAGCGATAGGAATATTCATTGCGCTCAGGATCCTTGAGATAAACGAGCCCGCCGCGCAGGTCGTATCCATATTCCCAGCGTCGACTGCCGCCATTGTGAGTATCTCGTATTCTTTTCTCTGTGACAAATCCCCACTTGTCGTACTCCAGTTCGGTACTTCTGCTCTTGGAGCGATCTCCTGCTTCTTCTGATACAGACTGGAGACGGCCATATGGATCGTAGAAGTTGTTTACTTCCAAACCATTCGGGCTGACAATCCGCTCTCCTTTGGCAGGGAGGAAGCTGTCCCCATCTTGCAAGGCATTGGCCACATAATAATAGGTTATTCGGCCTTCTGCGTCTTTCACACTCTTGAGAGAGCCGTCCTGATTATACTTGTAGGTGGTTGCACGTTCTGGACGAGCGTGCGGATAGCTGCCTTCGAGAAGTCTGCCGTCCACCTCGTATTGATTATACAGAATGGGACGCATTTCATTGCCGGCTACCTGAAGCTGATATTCCACATCTCCAAACGGCGTAAATACAGTGATATCCTCAACACCGTCTGGGGCAATCTTGCGTATGGCTCGTCTGCTGTCATCATAGTCGTAATAGATGGAGCGGGATGCTGAACCGTTCGCAAATGTTTCCGATTTGATTCGGTTCAGGATGTCATACGTATAGTGGACTGTGCTTTCATCTGGATATGTCTGTTTCACGAGTCGATCAAGCGGGTCGTGCTCGTAGCGAATTCGAAGGGTTTTGCTTTCTCCCGCTGCAATCTCGACTGGCATCTTAACTTCCTTGATATGCAGTCCGTTATCATCGTAGGAAACTTCCTGCTCGATCTCTTTTTTCTCAGCACCATAGCTGGTTGTCGTTACAGATTCCAGTTCTAATCCGGCTCTGTCATACTCGTAGGTCGTAATGATTCTGTCCCGATCTGTAGCATGGGGATAATCATATTCCACTACATGTCTGGTGACCAGATCGCGTCGATTATACTCGAATGATTCTTCATGGGAGTACGAAGAGTCACGCTTTTTCATAGAGATCAGGGGGCGATTTTCCCGTCTGTCCGTATTGTATACCCAGGTCGTCGTAGCGCCCAACGGATCGCGTTCGTATACTTTGTCGCCATAGTCGTTGTACTGGTATTCTGTCTCAACCGAATACTGGCTTAGCAACGATTTCAGCTGATCTCTCCGATTCGGATCTGGTTGCAGCAAGTAATCATAAACCAGCTTCTCTTCTTTACTCAAGCTGCCCTCTGGCATGACAAATGAATAAGCAAAAGAAGGCTTCGTCATTCCCGGCAGATAAGCGTAGCTGATATAGCTGTCCTTGACGTGCTGGTATCGATTGCCATTCGCGTACCCACTCATGCTTGATCCCGGATCTACAATCGATGTTATTTTTACACGCTGCAGGACGATCTTGTCCCTTTTGTTTACTGCGAAAGTCTTCTCGACGAGAGGGCCTAGGAATTGATTAGAACTTGTGGAGGTGCGCGGCGGAATTTCTCGCGATACGATGATGCCTCCGTCTCGCTTGTCCGTACCAGACAATCTCTTCATATGTTCTTTCGCTACTGGCCACATCTCTGGGCTTACCATCTCATACGTTTTTACAAAATATTTTGTTCTTCGCGGACTTGATACATAGTCCACAGGATTACGACTAAATTCCTGATAGGAGTATCTGACCGAAGTTACCGGATGATATGTGATATACGATAATGCATGTTCATCCAGATAGAGACGGACAACTCCTCTGTTGAATGGATTGTCATAGGGCTCGGTGATCGGGCTTAGCTCGTCTCGATTTAGATTGAAATAGGTGCTGTAGGTGTAATCCATTTTCAGGCCTTGCAACGGATATTCGACCCGTTTTAGCAATAAGTAAATGAGAGGTTTTCTCTCCTCATTATCTTTGTCGATGTAGTCCTGCGATTCCAGCTTTTTATAGTCCAAGGCAATTGGACCATTTTCGTACGCCTTGGACAGCTTGTACTCCTTCAGGAGGTTGTATTCGGCATACCCCGTTATCTCCGGGTTATTGTACGCATACTTGGCCAAAACTTTGGGTTGTGTGCCTTCTGATCTATTAACTGGGACTTTCCTTACTTCATTGAGTGTGTAGTACTCGTACGTTGCATAAGGAGCCACAATTTTTTTCCCAGTCCGCTTTTCCACATCATATTCGATATGGCTTAACAATTGGGACTTGGATTGATCCGCATACACCAAAATTCTTTGAATTACTGTATCGCGCTCGATTACGATAAAGCGCCCGACACTGTCGATGATCTCGATTGGTTGATCAACACTGGTACGATATCGATATTCGATTTGATCGCCCTGTCGATTGGATTTGATGACCCTGTTGTAGCCACCCTCATTGGAAAATTCGTAGGTGATCCCGTCACGAATCAGGACAACATTCGATTGGCGGCCTTCTCCTCTGATGACGAGATTGCTGTAGGAATGATTCTCCCAGTATCCGTTGACCCGCTCCAAAACCGTTCCGTCATCCAATTGAAAAGTATGTCTGACTTCATCTTCACGATAGTTGGTTTTGTAGCTTCTTTCTAATTTCGTATCTACGATGTCGTCAATCGCACGTCCGCTCGTAAATTCATGGCTTGGAATGTTTAAGGTCCATCCTGTTGCGACCGGAAAGTGATCAGCCAATGGACGATTATAGGAGCGGTTGCTCTCATTCCTGACCCCAGGTCTGGTTATTTTACTGTCCAGAGAATGATACCGCCGCTGAATCACTAGATCGAGGCCATGCTTTCCTTCCAGCTCCAGATCTGTCTCCACGAGATTGGCTGCCCTGTACTTCTCATCCACCGGGAGATCAGTATTGCTCCGCACATAATTGAAACTCATGTTTTTCTCTTTATATTGAAGATCATCCTCAGGAACGAGAAAGAGGTTGTCCGCTATATCTGCTGACAGACTGACGGGATCCAAAGCCAGTGATGCTGCCTTTACCTTGCCGTTCCCGTTTCCGTTACCATTGCCATTGCCATTACCGCTTCCATTCCCATTACCGTTCCCGTTTCCGTTGCCATTACCGTTTCCGTTACCATTGCCATTGCCCCCACCATTGTGGTTGCCGCAATCATGCCCATTGTAGTTACCATTTGGGCATCCACACGGGGGACCATTACCGTTGCCGTTGCCTTTTCCATTGCCATTTCCTTTGCCGCAGCCTTCGCCCCCACCTTGTCCTGGCGGATTTCCTCCTTGTCCAGGTGGATTTGGATTTCCTCCCTGTCCCGGTTTGTCTCCAGAACCTGGATTTCCTCCCTGACCTGGCGGATACCCCGGATCTGGATTTCCGCTATCTTCTCTCTTTTTCCACCGCTTGTGTGTATAGCCCGATACAGGAGCATATTTGATCAGGTGATTGTACTGGTTGATCGGCATGTTGTCTATTTCCATCATGACATCAACGTCTGTCCAATCGTATATTTCATTGACCTCATCTACCGACAGAAACACCTGCAGGTCTGTGTAAAAATAGGCAGCTATTTGCAAGGTTCTTCTGTCGTACAGCTCATTGATTTTGACGGCATTATGAGTGGGAAGCTGTGTCCACTTCATGGTCAGAATATCTTCCTCGGTGTAAACAGGCTGAACCGAAGTATCGGTCTCGTCACTCACATCCGGGATATCCAAAATGGCCGGGTAGTTGTCGAAAACCCATTCACTGGTACTCCTCGGCTTTACAATCTCCTCTTGAAAAGAGGTCTCGTCAGCTTCTGTCGCCTGATCTGTCTCCAGCACTTCTTCCTCGGCAAAAGCTGTATTCATCGGAAGCAATGATATCAATAGACAGGCAGTCAAAAAAATGTGTATGGCTTTTTTAGCAAAACCTTTCATGATTTCCCCTATCTTTCTCTATTTTGTATATCAAACACTTGTCCGTCCCATTGCGAATCGGAAGAATACGTAGTCTTGGTGACATTCCCATTTTTGTCGTACTTGTATTCCCAGGACTTTTCTCTGCTGTCGATCACTTTCTTGAGCAAACTTCCATCGTACTCATATTGGATCGAAGGCGGCAATGTCTCGACGACAACTTCTGTCGGCTTGCTTTTCACGCTGCCATTTTCTGCGACAATCGTGAAGACATAGGTTTGTTGCTGGTGCAAGCCCGTTACCTTCACATCTTCATCCTGTAATGTTTGGAAGCTGCCATTATAGAGAATGGTGTAAGTCTTCGCCGCTTTTACTGGCTTCCATTTCAAATAAGCACTTACGGATGTAACAGAGTCTACCCGAACATCTGGAGGATCGAGCTTATCGGGAAGAGTGTAAAAGAAGACTACACTGGATTTTCCATCCCTTTCGTTCATATCAACTGCTCTCAGATGCAGTTCATAGGGCGAATATGGTTCTAAACCTTTCAGTTCGTAGGACGTAACCTTGCCCAGTTCGATTTTCTCTTCGCCATTGATCCATAGCTCGTAGCCAATTGCGTTGGAGACTCGATCCCACTCCAGGTAGGCACCTGTTTGCAAAGGTTCCACAGTAAAGTTTTCTGGTGCTGGAAGATTTCCCTTCGGGTCTGGTGGATCAGGAAAATCCACAACTTCTTCATCGTCATCTTCTGAAGTTTCCCTGGTTGGTGTATGAAAAATCACTACTGCAAGTTCATGAGAATACTCTCCTCCCCTGACATTCAATAACACACCGTACAGCTTCCCCGGTTCCAGGTCATGAAAGGTATAATGGGTTTCTTCCAGTTCCACAGGATCTGCCCAATCATACAGGTCTATCAGAGTGAGCTCATAATGGGAAGTACCCTCGAGCTCACTCCAGTTCCAAGATATCCGGGTAGGTGCAGCTTGAATGGATATGTCTTCCATAACCTCGGGCAAAATGACTCCAGCCATCATCTCTTCGCTTTCCGCATCACGTCCGACTGCCTGGAAATAGAAAGCGTATCCTTCTCCCGGTATCAGGTTGTCAATCGTCATTTCAGTCCCTTCCGTCTCTTCGATGGCGATTGTTTCTACTTCGTCAAAATCAACGCGAATTCGATACTTCTCAGCATCTTCTACTTCATTCCACTTGAGCTGAACAGAAGTAGGAGTCACGTTTGTCACGATGAACTTCGATGGCAATCCGAGCGAATCTGCTGCAGCAAACATCTGCTGTGTTTCCAGGGATGCGCTTCTCGTCTTCTTTTGACTCCCTTTTCTTTTCCCCGTTTTCTTCACCGGCAGCTTTTTCTTTTTGGTCACCTCGCCGGATTCTTCCTCAACAGTCATAAATGAAAACTG
>DASQMM010000332.1:0-2845 GCA_035645495.1 Brevibacillus sp.
ATAAAACAGTATGCCGTTAACCTCAACAAATCGCACGAACAAATCAATTGGTTCTCTTTTCCAACCTTATATTTCCCTCAAGGAAAGCGTTTATTCCAGAGCAGCGTCAGGAACGAGAGGACGCTTGCTTCTCCAGATACGGGTCCCGATCCAGTGGCCCCAATATTAATTTCGAAATATCCGGCTGCCAACTGCAATACACATATCTAGATAACGCATCTGGGAAAGGAATGAAGACCATGCCTCAAGGAATACACGATGTCGATCTGGACCTCCCCGTCCAAGCGATCTGGGAGTTTGTCAGTGTAATGGATTTCTGGATTCCGCTGGTACCCGGCTACATCAGCCACGAGATTATCCATGAACGCCAATCAACGTGGAACTTTAACGGCGACATCGGGATCATGAAGAAAAAGATCAATCTTCAGGTAGACATCACCGAGTGGACCCCGCCTACTCAGGTAAGATTCATCTTGACGGGGATCAACGAGAATTTTACAGGGGAAGGGTACTTCCGGGCCCAGTCACTGGGTGAGCATCGCACGAGAATGACGGGGTCTCTCGACATCACCGCAAAAGGCGTCAAGGCCCCCATGATCAACTCGGTATTGAAAACCTTGATCCCCAAGACAACGGCTGAAATGGTAGAAGCCATCGCCACTCGGATGAACGAGATTTCCTCCGTACCGCGAATGCGCGATTAAAGCTTGCCTCGAAGCAGGTCCCGGAAGGATGAGCTTTTCCGTATTACTGACTTTTTCCTGAGAAGAAAGTCGCGTGGGTACGTTCGGTCCAATCCGTGAACTGCACGACCCTACTTGATTACCTGTACGCGTTCATTGTGGGAGAGCTGGTGTTGGCCGTAAATGACCAGTTGCTCATTTTCTGCTATGCCCGATCGAACTTCCTGCAGAGTATCCTGCATTCTTCCCAGCTCTACCCTGCGTTTCTCTACCTGATCGTTGACTAGAACGAAAACAAAGGATTCCGTCCCCTCCCGAACCAGGCTAAGTGCAGGAACAGCAATAACTTGCTGATCGTCTTCTTCTGTCAGTAAAATTTGTACTTTCATACCGGGTCTCAGCTTTTGTTCCTTGTTGGCAACCACTAATTCCAGCGGATAGGTTTTGCTTTCGGCACTGATCACATCAGCCAGATAACGGATTTCTGCACCCATGATTTGATCCGTCCCTGAGACGCGGAACTTCACTTCAGTCTTGTCGCGCAACCACTTGGCGTCTGTCTCAGTCAATCCCGCTGTTATTTTCACTTTATCCAACTGCTGAATCGTACCAGCTTGAAAGCCTTCCGGGATTGTCATGCCTTGTTCCAAGCCAAGGTCTGTGAGGATACCGCTGATCGGAGCCCTGATCTCCATGTTGGCAAGCGTCCGATCAGCCTCCTCTAGGCTTAGTCTGGATAACGCCACTTTTGTCTTGATCGCTTCAAGTGAACGCGACTGCTCCAGTGTAGTCAACTTTTTGTTCAAATTTGCAAGTTCGATTTCCAACGTTCTCAGTTCCGTATCCGATTGTTCAAATTCAAACCTGGAGATCGCGCCTATCTCATAATCGATTTTCATTTTTGCATAATTTTTTTCAGCAATCCTCAAAGCTTCTTCTGTTTTCGCTATCGAAGCTTGCAAATCCGCTTTATTGATGCCTACATCTTCCTTGGCGTTTTGCAATTCCACTTCTGCGCTTCTCACAGATAAGACTGCTTTATTCCTTTCCAACAACATATCGTTTTGGTCTAGGATTGCGATTACATCGCCTTTTTGCACAACATCCCCTCTGCTCTTGAAAACTTGCTTCACATCTCCGCCGACCTTGGCAATGATATCTATTTGTGCAAAAGCTGCAATATCTCCTAATTGCTCTACTGGTTCACCGATTTTCTGTTTGGTTACATTTATTACTTTGACGGCTTTTGGGGTTTGCTCAACGGATTGCTGCTCGTTTGGGGCTTCCGCTGAATCGTTCGAACATCCTGCCACGAACAAGGCGCAGCAAACGGCTGCCAACAGCTTCAGCTTCATATCGCACGCTCTCCTTTCTCACTTCGGGCGGATCTGTCAAAAATCCGAGACATTCTCGTCTGAAAGGCGTAAATCAATTGATAGACAATCGGGACAACCACCAGGGTGAGCAGCGTGGAGGTGGTTAATCCGCCGATCACTACCACGGCCAACCCTTTGGATATCAACGTCCCCTGTGACATCCCAAAAGCGAGAGGCAATAATGCGATGATAGTCGCACCTGCGGTCATAATGATGGGTCTTAGTCGTGATACCCCCGATTGAATCAATGCCTCTCCCACTTCATACCCTTGATTGCGCATCTGATTCACGCGATCGATCAACACGATTGCATTGGTCACCACTATACCGATGAGCATCAAAAAGCCGGTTAGTGTTGTGATATTGATGGACTCTTGCGCGACGTAGAGGCCAAGCAAACCGCCAATAACGGCCAAAGGCAGGGAAAAAAGTATAGAGAAAGGAGCGCTGGCATTTCCAAAAGCAAGAACCATTATCAAATAAACGATGAAAATGGATGCTCCCATGGCAACGAACATCTGCATGAACCCGTCGTTGATATCATCCGTGATCCCTTTTACCTCTTGGGTAACTCTCGCTGGGTAAGCCAGTTCTTTCAGGGCGCTCGCCAGCTTCTCGCTGACACCGCCTTTGTCTTGATGGTTAATTTTGGCTGTGACGTGAACGGTCTGGACCTGCATATCGCGCGTGATCACTGACGGAGCCTGAACTTCTCTAATTTTTGCAATATCTTGGAGATCAACGGTCTTGCCCGTTGGCGTGGTTATCGCAAATTTCCCAATGCTT
>DASQMM010000333.1:0-1918 GCA_035645495.1 Brevibacillus sp.
AAGATTGAGGAAATGATTCACTACGTAAAGGAGATCAATCCGGAATTGATCGTGTTCGTAGACAACTGCTACGGCGAGTTTACGGAGCTGCAAGAACCCTTGCAGGTCGGTGCGGATATTATGGCGGGTTCGCTGATCAAAAACCCGGGCGGCGGTCTGGTAAAAACGGGAGGTTACATCGTCGGGAGAGAGGATCTGGTCCGGCTGGCCTCCTTCCGAATGGCGGCGCCGGGAATCGGTGCAGAAGGAGGGGCTTCTCTCTATTCGCTCCTGGAGATGTACCAGGGCTTTTTCCTTGCTCCCCACGTCGTTGGTGAAGCGTTAAAGGGAGCTGTCTTCTCTTCGGCTCTGCTGGAACGTTTGGGTTTTCAGACCAATCCGCTTTGGCATGAACCGCGGACCGACTTAATCCAGTCGGTTGCTTTTGGCACTGCAGAAAGGTTGATTACGTTTTGCCAGGGCATACAAAAAGCAGCTCCAGTCGATGCGCATGTGACGCCGTACCCCAGTGAAATGCCGGGGTATGCAGATCCGGTCATCATGGCAGCGGGAACCTTTATCCAAGGGGCGAGTATCGAGTTTTCTGCTGATGGCCCCATCCGTCCCCCGTACTTAGGATTTGTGCAGGGCGGTTTGACCTATTCCCATGTAAAAGTGGGGATTCTCACCGCGATCGATGGAATGCTGGAAAAAGGACTGCTTGAACTGCCTGGTGCCTAATAGGGATATACAGGCAGCGATAGCCTCATCGAAGAGGTTGTCGCTGCCTGTTGCGTCTTTTCAGAGAATTTTATGGTGTAATCTTTTCTAACACACGTTGACAGGAATTATCTGATTGCATAGAATAGGGGAGAAGAAATACCATAGAGGAGGGACAAGTCATGAGTGATGACATTCGCCGGAATATGGCCCTCTTTCCCATTGGGATCGTCATGAAGCTGACGGATCTGACAGCGAGGCAAATCCGCTACTACGAGCAAAACGACCTCATCAAACCTGCCCGCACCGAAGGGAAACAGCGCCTCTTTTCTTTCAACGATGTGGATCGGCTGTTGGAAATCAAGGCACTGATTGAAAAGGGACTCAACATTGCAGGGATCAAACAAGTGCTGCAGATGCATGAACCCGTACAGGAACAGACGAAGGTCACCGCAGAATCCGAGTCCAAGCGCAAAGAGATGACCGACAAGGAGCTGCGCCAGTTGCTCAAACAACAAATCATGTATCGCAATGCTGCCCGCCCAGGCGAGGATGCATTGATACGTGGAGAGCTTTCACGCTTTTTCCACTGATATAAGTTGTACTAGAGACAGGAGGAGAGAAATGTGAGCAAGTATTCAAAAGAAGACATCATGCGTTTTGCAAAAGAAGAGGATGTCCGATACATCCGACTGCAATTTACGGATCTGATGGGGTTGATCAAAAACGTAGAAATCCCTCTGTCTCAACTGCCGAAAGCTCTCGACAACAAAATGATGTTCGACGGTTCTTCCATCGAAGGCTTCGTCCGCATCGAAGAATCCGACATGTACCTGGTTCCGGATCTTGACACTTGGGTGGTGTTCCCTTGGGGGAATGAGCATGGCAAGGTAGCTCGTCTTATCTGTGACGTCTACAACCCGGATGGCACTCCTTTTGCAGGAGACCCACGCTACATCCTGAAGCGCGCCTTGAAAGAAGCGGAAGAAATGGGCTTTACCGCGTTCAACGTCGGTCCAGAACCTGAGTTCTTCCTGTTTAAGCTGGATGAAAAAGGCGAACCCACTCTCGACCTGAACGACCAGGGAGGATACTTCGACTTCGCACCACTCGATACCGGTGAAAACTGCCGTCGCGATATCGTGTTGACACTGGAGAAAATGGGCTTCGAAGTAGAAGCGTCCCATCACGAAGTAGCTCCAGGTCAACACGAGATCGA
>DASQMM010000334.1:0-1969 GCA_035645495.1 Brevibacillus sp.
GTCGATGAAGAACAGATCAAAGACTTATTTGCTCGGGCGCGGGCGCAAAAACCGACCCTTCTTTTCCTGGATGAACTTGACGCGCTGAGCAACAACAGGGGAAAAGCTTCCTCCCTGCTCTTGCGCAGAGTGACCGACCAATTGCTATGGGAGATGGATCAGATCAAAAGCAGCTCTGAAAAAATGCTGATCGTCGGGGCTACCAGTATGCCTTGGGACGTCGATTCTTCCTGTCATCGACGATTTGACAAGCTGATATTTGTCGGTCCACCAGATCTGGAAGCTCGGGAAGCAATTTTCCGTCAAAAATTGTCCGGACGTCCATCGGAACCGCTCGATTTCGCGCAGCTTGCCGCCTGGACATCCTTTTATTCCGCTTCGGATATTGAGTATGTCGTAGAATTGGCGACGGAGCAGGTCCTGCATGATTTGCTGACGCAGGGCATCGAACGCCCGATCCAGATGAGTGATTTGCGCGAATCGATCGCCGCGACCCGCTCTACGACTGTCGAGTGGCTGCGGACGATGAAAAGCTATCTGAAATACGCTGATCAAGAAGGCCTATACAAGGAAGCGGAATCCTATCTTCTCCACCAAAATCGGTTGTAACTTACCAATCCATGATTGTACAAATTGTGGTACTCTATTTGCAGCAGTTGTTGGGAAGGAGAAAATCATGACAAAAACAAAAGCATGGATGCTCATTGTTCTGTCGGCCATTTTTTTGCTGGCAGGCTGCAGCAGCGATCCAATCGAGGAAGACGCGAACCACTACTTTAAAGAAGAATTGCCCAAGGTAGCCTCCCAGGAACAGGAGATTATGACCCAGTTTAGCAGCATGTCACAAACCTTGAAGGACCCGCAGGCCTTGTACCAGGGATTGAACGATCAGGTATTGCCGCGTTATGAGGCGTTTGTGCAGGAACTGGAGAAGATCAAGCCTGCGACCAAGGAGGTGCAGGAGGTCCATGAAAAATACATGGCTGCGATCCGTGCGCAGCAAGAGGCATTTCAACTGATCGTCACTGCGATCAAAGACAAGGACAAGGCAGGCCTGACCACTGCCCGCGAGAAGCTGGAAGAGGCCAGGACCCTGGTGAAAGATAGCAAAGAGAGCATGAAGCAATTGGCCCAAGGCTACGGAATCCAGCTCTAATCCCTTCTTACTCGAGCGATGCAGGGGGAGGCTCATATAGTCCACCGGTATATATCGCAACGAGGGTACTGGCGATTTCGTCTAACGAAGCTTGGTTTTTGCTTTTCACGATGTCCCACAGATACATTTCATGCGAGTAGAACCAGCCCCGGGCGACAAGCTCGGGGTTTACTTCTGCCCGGGCCAAGCCTTGACGTTGGGCATGGCGAATATCCTGAGCGATTCGCTGGACGAATTGCTCCCGGATCTCCTCCCATTTTTGCTGGACGGTGGGGAAAGCGCCCATTGCTTCGGAAAACAGCTGGAGCATTTTGCGTTCGGATACCGCCAGATTCAAAAAAGTCGTCGTCTGGTGCAGGATCATCTCGTGGGCTTCTTCCCGCGTCTGCGGAAAGAAAGGTAATTCCGCGATCGCGTAAAAGGCAGCCATGACATCCTCCATGAGAACAATCAAAAAATCGTCTTTTCCGCTGAAATGGACGTATGCTGTCCCATAGCCAGTGTTGGCCCGCTTGATAATCTGCGAGATTGTTGTTTTTTGAAAGCCTTCTTCGAGAAAGATTTGTCTTGCAGCTTCCAATAGCTTTTGCCGTGTCTGCTGCGATCTGAGGTGGCGACCATCAGTCTGGGAATGAATCTGTTCCACTTCCATCGTCCCCTTTCTATGTTCTTACGATACAGGGAATGGTCACAAATGAAAAGAGAGAACCCGATTATTCGCGTGAAAGTTGACGCTGGTTCCACTATTCTGTAATCTGTGGAAAAGAAGCGAAGAGGAAGGGAAGGGAAATTCGTATGTGTGCGAAATTGCTG
>DASQMM010000335.1:0-2821 GCA_035645495.1 Brevibacillus sp.
CGATAGTAAACGTACCGATGTTGTAACGCACCAGCAGAAAAAACATTACTACCGGAACAAGAAAGATCCTGAAGAGGGTGATGCGGTTGGCGAGATTCACCTATACTACCTCCCCGGCCAAATCATATTCATAGGAGTGCGTGATCTTCACCTTGACCATAGCCCCAAGTTCGCCTTTGAAACCAGACACAAATACCTCTCCGTCGATTTCCGGAGCGTCGTATTGGGCACGGCCCACATAGATGTCATTGCGCCCCTCGTACCGTTCGATCAGAACATCCAAGACTTGACCGACGAACCGGCTATTTCGTTCGCTTGCGATTTCCCGCTGAATTTCCATCAGGATGTTCGCACGCTTTTCCTTGAGCTCTTCATCCACGTGATCGGGGAGTCGAGAAGCTGGGGTATCATCCTCATTGGAGTATGTGAAAACACCCAATCGATCAAACTGAATATCCTTGACGAACTGGCACAAGCGTTCAAAATCCTCATCTGTTTCTCCAGGGAAACCGACAATCAAGGATGTTCGCAGCGCCACATCAGGCACCTGCGCCCGAATTCTTGACACCAGCTCGCGAATATCCGTCTGACGTCCCGGACGGCGCATTCTCTTGAGGATGTGGTCCTCCGAGTGCTGCAGCGGCATATCCACGTATTTGCACACCTTCGGATTGTTGGCAAACGCTGCGATCAGCTCATCCGTGAAAAATCCTGGATACGCATAATGGAGTCGAATCCACTTGATCCCCTCGACTTCTGCCAAGCGGTTCAGCAACTCTGGCAGCATATGCTTGCCATCGTAAATATCCGTTCCGTAATTTGTCGAATCCTGAGCAATCAGACTGATTTCGACAATTCCCTGCTCCGCCAAGTGACGAGCCTCTTCCAGAATGGATTCGATTGAACGGCTGCGGAAGCCTCCGCGCATTAACGGAATGCTGCAAAATGTACAAGCATTGTCGCAGCCTTCCGCAATCTTGATATAAGCGGAATACGTCCCCTCTTTTACTTTGCGTTTCACGACATCTTCGTACGCAAAAATTGGATTGCCTACGTAGATGGGCCGCTTTCCTTCCAAGGACTCTTCGATGATCCCTGTGATGGACATAAAATCACCTGTTCCGACAATGCCGTCCACCTCAGGAATCTCGCTCAAGATATCCTCTTTGTAGCGTTGTGTGAGACAGCCTGCCACCACAAGTGATTTTAGCTTTCCAGCCTCTTTCAATTCCGCCATGTCGAGAATCTTGTTGACCGATTCTTCCTTGGCAGCATCGATGAAGCCACAGGTATTGACGATGACTACGGTCGCCTCATCGGGATTATCGACCAGCTCATAGCCTTTCTCATCTATCAGATGGGCCATCATATCCGAATCGACGAGATTCTTCTCACAGCCCAATGTTACAATTGCCACTTTTTCTCGCGACCCTAGCTTTTCTCCCATTTGTTTTCCTCCAATTGGTCATACCAGCCCTTAAATTGCACCTACTCAGTATAATATAAGCTCAAAGGAAGTGTCAAAAAGGACAAAAGCTAAGAAAGGCAAGCATTTGCTTGCCTATTGTACAGCCGCCTCTTTCACTGCAATGACAATGTCCGACGGCATTGACTTCATTTGAGAAGTATCCACAGTAACCCCATTAACTGTCAATTCGACCTTCATCGGTTTACCCAGGCGCACATAGGCACTTTTGCCCAGTTCGACCGTTTTTTCCTCACCTGTCTTCAATTCTCCAGATGCTGCATATTTCTTTCCTTTTGCTTCCGACACACCGTACCAGCTTCTGTCATCCGTCACTTTCAGTTTCACGGAAATTTTATCACCGCCCTGCAACGCGTAGTTGTACAGGGAGCCTTGCTGTGATTCGAAGGTTACCTGAACGGTCGGAGTTTCCACGACAGGAGGTGTCTCCGTAGCAGGATTTGGGGTTGGTGTATTGGCAGGGGGGGTGGGCAGATGAGCGATTGGGGAATTCCCTCCTTGCCCAGGCGGATAGTATTCCGCTCCCGGATTCACTTTTTCACCGGGGATGGGCAAGCTTACTCCACCTTCGTTCTTGACGAGTGCGTAATACGAAACGCCGACGATTAAGGCCACAAACAAAACCATAAGCGTCTTGGTAATCCATCGGCTTGCCTGCATCGGGTTACTCGCGGAAGATACCCGGCGTCTGCGCAAGCGCTCCACCTGTTCAGTGGGTGGCTGCGCTGGCAAATCCGATTGGAAATGGTCCATAAGATGATTCGCGTCAAGTCCAACTGCTTCAGCATAGCTTTTGATAAAAGCGCGCGCGTAAAAGTGACCAGGAAGTACGTGAAAGTGGCCTCTCTCGATCGCTTCCAAATAGCGCTTTTGTATCTTGGTGATTCGTTGGATATCGTCGAGTGTTATTCCTTTTTCCTCGCGGGCCCTTTGAAGTACTTGACCTAGCTCAGACACAGCTTACCCTCCTTAATTCATGTCAAAATGTTCGAAGCCGCGATTGTTGATCAATTCATATGTAATCTCCTCATCCGGATGATGCCGCAACTCGATGATGTAATGAAAATCAGACATTTCGTACTCTGACTCTCTTGCAAAAATATCCGGATGCTCAATAATCTTCGCGGCAGGGAAATTCATGATCTCTCGCAACAAAGAATAGTGTTTTTCTGTCGAACGAAGGGTGGAAACAATCCCATCTATTAAATATACATGATCAGTGGACATCTCATCAATGGCAAGTGAGCTTCTAACGGTTTGACGCAAAAGTGTAGAGGAAATAAACGTCCAGCGCTTATTGGCTGAAACACTCGCTGCAATCATGGATTCCGTTTT
>DASQMM010000336.1:0-3713 GCA_035645495.1 Brevibacillus sp.
CCCTGCTTTTCCAACATCTCAGGTGTAATGATGGGTACGACTCTTGTCTCCTCATCATCCACAGGAAAAATCAGTTTTTTCTCATGCAAACGTTCTGGCAACAGGCACGTTTCCAGATCCTCCAGCATCTCGCGGGCAGAAGAATAGCGCAAGAACTGGTCCTTTACCAGCGCCTTCAAAATGACATTTTCCACACTTTGTGGAATGCCTGGATTGATTTGACGCGGTTCTGGAAGTGGCTCCTGCAAGTGCTTGAGCGCCACTGAGATCGGTGAATCTCCAGAAAAAGGAAGTTCCCCCGTAACCATTTCGTACAGCACGATCCCGAGTGAATAAATATCGGACTTTTCCCCGGTAATGCCGCCTCTTGCCTGTTCAGGCGAGAAATAGTGAACCGAACCCAGCATGGCATTGGTATGCGTAATCGTCGTCGAGGTAACCGCTCTGGCGATGCCAAAATCCGTTACCTTGACACGTCCATTTTTCCCGATCAGGATATTATGCGGCTTAATGTCTCGGTGAATAATTTGGTTTTGATGTGCGTGTTCCAATGCATCGCAGATTTGTTCAGCGATTCGTACTGCCTCTTCTACCGGCAAAGCACCGCGTGAGACTATCATTTCTTTCAACGTGGAGCCTTCCACGTATTCCATCACCATGTAGTGCGTATCGTTCTCCTGTCCCACATCGTATACGCCGACCACATTGGGGTGAGACAGACTGGCAACCGCCTGTGCTTCCCGCCGAAAACGGTTGACGAAATCTTCATCCGTCCCGAACTGGGAACGCAACACTTTGACGGCTACCTGCCGATTCAATATCAAATCTCTGGCCTTGTATACAATTGCCATGCCCCCACCGCCAACACGGGCTTCCAACTGATAGCGTCCACCCAGTCGCAAACCTTCCATCTCTCTCACCCCTCTTTCTGACTAGCATCGGGCATATTGCGGACAGCGACCAGTGTGATGTTATCTTCTCCACCGGCAGCCAAAGCCTCATCGATCAGGCCGTCTACTCTGTCCTGTAGCGATACCTCTTTATGTAGCCATTCTTCCATTCTCTTGTCATGCACCTTGTTGCTCAAGCCATCTGAACAAATCAATACGATGTCATCCTCAGACCATGGAAATTGTCCCAGGTCAATCCGTACATCCGGCTCCGTCCCCAATGAACGCATGATGACATTGCGATGGGGATGGACGGAAGCCTCTTCCTGGGTAATCTGCCCGCTTTTCACCAATTCGTTGACCAGGGAGTGATCCTCCGTTTTGATCAGAAGAGCCCCATCATTGAAGTGGTACAGGCGACTATCCCCGATATGCGCTGTAATCACGCTCTCCGAACTCAGCAAGGCGGCGACGACGGTCGTCCCCATGCCATTGCATTCCGGGTGTTCCAAGGAGTATTCATAGACTTCCTTGTTCGCGTGCAAGACAGCGTTCATCAGTTGTTCCCGGGCATCCTCATCGTCCAGCCCATCTTCCAGATGACTCAGTTCTTTTACTATTCGCTCAACGGCGAGCCGGCTGGCAATTTCGCCAGCCTGATGACCGCCCATACCGTCTGCTACAACTGCCAGCACACGTCCGCTCAGATCTTCCACACAGGCAAAAAAGTCCTCGTTGACCTGACGGACGCGGCCGACATGGGATTTCATCGCAATTTCCATGGTAACACGTCACCCCACGGTTTCTTTAGCGTGTTGCGCCCTCAACTGTCCACATGCAGCGGCGATATCACTGCCGTGTTCACGTCTGATGGTCACATTGATTCCCTTGTCCTCCAAAATACGTTTAAACTGAAAAATTTCATTGCGCGGTGTACGCACATAATCCCGCTCCGGCACGTAATTGACGGGAATCAAGTTTACGTGGCAGAGCATATCTCCGATTAAACGGGCCAGCTCTTCGGCATGCTCCGGCTGATCGTTTTTCCCGCCGAACAAGCCGTACTCAAAACTGATGCGACGCCCGGTCTTGTTGATGTAATGACGGCACGCCTCCATGAGCGAATCCAATGGAAAGCCGCGGTTGATCGGCATAAGCTGGCTTCTCAGCTCGGTGTTGGGAGCATGCAGGGAAATAGCCAGATTGACCTGCCCGCCTCTTTCCGCGAATTCGTAGATTTTCGGAACGATGCCGCTCGTCGAGACGGTAATGTGGCGCGCCCCGATATTCAGCCCGCGATTGTCGTTGATAATGGACAAAAAGCCCATCAGGCTCTCGAAATTTTCAAAAGGCTCGCCAATCCCCATGACGACCACATGGCTGACACGCTCTCCCTGGGCATCCAGCTTACGTTGCGCCATCAATACTTGTGAGACGATCTCACCCGCGTCAAGGTTGCGTTTTAAGCCGCCCAAAGTGGACGCACAAAACGTACAGCCAATCCGGCAGCCCACCTGTGTGGTCACGCAGATGCTGTTGCCGTAGTTATGTCGCATGATGACGGTCTCGATTGCATGGCCGTCAATCAGTTGGAACAAGAATTTGATCGTTCCATCCTGCGACTCCTGATGCATGATCTCCTTGAGCGGATCCATGCGGAACGTACTCTCCAGTTTTTGGCGCAAATCCTTGGATATATTGCTCATCTCGTCAAAGGAAGCAACGCGTTTCACATACAACCAATCAAAAATTTGTTGGGCGCGAAACGGTTTATCCCCCGCCTCTACCAGCCAATCCTTCATTTCGTCGAGGGTCAGACTGTAGATGAGCGGCTTGGCGCTCGTAAATGTTGTTATTGGCATTGCTGTTTTCACATCCTCAAAATCAATGCAACTTGGCATCGTCATTTTTTCATTGTACCCTGCCTGACGCATGTCTTCAAACGGTTTTCCCCGCCAATTGCGCAATTGCGTCGCTTTACCTAGTGTAAACCAATCTGCGCTTGTGCAAACAAACGGCAAAAAGGAGCAGCACGCCTCGATAACGAGCATGCCGCCCCTTTGATTATCTTTTCCGCTTCAAACGGGCGATAAAAAAGCCGTCGCTGTCGAAATCCTGGGGCAAAATCTGCAAATAACCCTTGGACGCTTCCAGCTTTTCCCGGACCGTCTGAGGCATGTCATCGGCCAACGTCTCATCCAAGACAAAATCAGGATGCTCTGCCACAAAACGCTTGACGATCTCCTGATTTTCCGCAGGCTCGATCGTGCAGGTGCTGTAGACCAGAAGTCCTTCCGGTGCGAGCATGGACGAGAGGCGGACCAGTAGCTCATACTGCAGCTTGGCAATTTCTTTGACATCCTGGGGGGTTTTGTTCCACTTGAGATCCGGCTTGCGGCGAATGACGCCAAAACCAGAACAAGGAGCATCCAGCAGAATTCGGTCGAAGCTGCCCAATTTCCGATCCGGCAGTTCGAGCGCGTCGCTGACGATCGCATCAATAATATCGATGCCAAGACGATTCGCCGTCTGAACGATCAACTCCCGCTTGTGAGGATGCACATCGCTGGCTATGATTTCGCCCTGGTTGTCCATCCGTTCAGCAAGATGCGTCGTCTTCCCTCCCGGAGCCGCACATGCATCCAGCACGCGCATGCCAGCCTTGGGCGCTACAGCCAAGGCGACCAGCATAGAGCTTTCGTCCTGAATCGTGCAATACCCTTTTTGGAACCAGCTTGTCCCGGCAGCATTTCCTCCCCCAAGCACGATACCGTCCGGAGCAAGCGCTGAGGCTTCTGCTGCTTTGCCTTCTTCCTGCAAGTG
>DASQMM010000337.1:0-29554 GCA_035645495.1 Brevibacillus sp.
ACCAGGATGAAGCGAAGGCCCCGATCTATGCAGCTAAAGGTGGGATTGTGGTCGAAGCTGGGGCCAATCGCTCCGGTTATGGGCGCATGGTGGTGCTCGATCACGGGGACGGCCTGCAGACCTTTTATGCCCATATGCGCAGTATTCTCGTGACTCCCGGTCAGTCGGTAGAAGCCGGGGAGGTCTTGGGGTTCATGGGAAGAACGGGAGATTCGACAGGTTATCATCTGCACTTCGAGGTACGCCAGGATGATGTGCCGATCAACCCCCTGCCGTATTTGAGCAGGTAAAACCTTCCCCAATTTACTTTGCATTTTCAATACGATACAATGGGCAAAGCAAAGAAACGAGGAGACTTTTCCCATGTATTTGGTATATGCAGATGAAAAAGGCCATGTATACGACCACCCCGGTTTGTTCGCGGTGGCGCGAAATGGTGATATATTGACTGAGATTCTCGAGGAAGAGCTGATTCCGCTGCCAGAAGGTGCGACATTGGTCAGTCTGCCGGATACCGTGCCGATCGGAATGGACCCGGATACAGGTGAAATGGTAAAGCTCGATGGTTGTACGGCGGTGGGTGCGTTGGTTCCACAAGGGATCACCCGCTTGCTGCTGCCTGGCTATGTAAAGAGCGATAAAGAGAGCAAACTTCCTCTCTTCGGGTATTCGGCAGTCGTTTGGAAAGATGGCAGCTTTTGGGTGGCAGGAAGAGCCAGCGATGACATCTACAAATGGGACCCGCTTAATTTTCCCATGGACGAGCTGCGTCAGCGTGTAGAGAAAACGCTTGCGTTGTTTCCGCAAAATCGCATCCTGCAGCATTTGTCTCACTGCGCATTGGAATACGAATGCTTGACTGCTTCCAACAACTTTTTCCACCGCTGGGAAGGCAGTCTCCCGGTATCGTATACCTGCAATGCGGGTTGCTACGGCTGTATTTCCGAGCAGCCGGAAGACAGTGGCTTTCCGTCTCCGCAGACCCGGATGAACTTCAAGCCGACAGAGGACGAGCTGGTGGAGGTCATGCTGCACCATCTGCAGACCCCTGAGAGCATCATCAGCTTTGGACAAGGCTGTGAAGGCGAGCCCTCCACGATGGCATCCATCATTGTGCCTGCCATGCGCCGTGTCCGTGAGCAGACAGACATGGGCTTTATCAATATCAACACAAATGCCGGATTGACTGATCACATCAAGGGAATCGTCGATGCTGGTCTCGACTTGATGCGCGTCAGCATTATCAGTGCGATTGATGAGCATTACAATGCCTATTACCGCCCGCGCAACTACACGCTGGAAAATGTAGCCAGATCGGCTGAATACGCTTCCTCCAAGGGCGTGTACACGTCGATCAACTATCTCTGCTTCCCTGGCGTTTTCGATCGCGAGGAAGAGATGGAAGCGATGATCGACTTTATCCGCCGTACTGGGATCAAGCTGATTCAGTTGCGCAATCTGAACATCGATCCGGAAAGCTACCTGTCAATGATCCCCAAGGCAAAGGGAGAAGTCTTCGGCATGAAGCAAGCGATTGAGATCTACCAGGAAGAGCTGCCTGATGTGATCATCGGATCGTTTACGCATATTCCGCCAGAAGAATTGCGACGCAGGAAAAGCATGGAATAACACGGCAGATTGTTGCAAATCAACGCTAGGCATGCTAATCTGTAATGTGTGTTTAATAACTCTGTTTCGGCAAACGATTCAGGGCAAAAAGAGGTGTAGCGAGATGAAACAAGGTATTCATCCAAAGTACAACATTGTAACCGTTACATGTGCGTGCGGTAACGAATTTGAATCCGGTTCCGTGAAGCAAGCGCTGAAAGTGGAGATCTGCTCCAACTGCCACCCATTCTTCACAGGTAAACAAAAATTCGTAGACGCTGGCGGCCGTGTGGACCGTTTCAAACGCAAATACAATCTTTCCTAATCGGAGAGGATTGGAGCAACCAGGTAGAGCGATCTGCCTGGTTTTGTTTTACTATCAGATATTCAAGTGCGCTAAAGCGCGATAGGAATAGTGGAAGATAGTATAAGCGCAACTAAGGCTACGCCAAAGGCGCAGCCAAGTTTTCTAATTACATAGTCTTGGCAAAGGGAGACAGGAGACGTGGCACAATTATACTTTCGCTATGGGGCGATGAATGCTTCCAAATCGATTCAATTGTTGACAGTTGCCCACAATTACGAGCAATCCGGCAAAAAAGTGATGGTCTTCACCCCGGCCGTCGATGATCGCTTCGGGGTCGGCAAAGTGGCTTCTCGCGTGGGAATCAGTCGTGATGCGATTCCCATCAACGAGGAGACGGATCTGTACCAAATCGTGGCGGCTGAGGAGATCAGACCGGACTGCGTTCTCGTGGACGAAGCGCAGTTTATCGGCAAACACCACGTAACGCAGCTGGTACAGATCGTGGATGATTTGGGGATTCCAGTGATCGTATACGGCTTGCTGAAAAATTTCAAAAACGAACTGTTTCCTGGCAGTGCGGCTTTGCTCTGCGAGGCGGATAAGGTCGAGGAAATCAAAACAGTCTGCGTTTATTGCAATAAAAAAGCGACACATATTTTGAAATTTAAAAATGGAAAACCAGTATACAGTGGGGAGACCATCGAGATTGCCGGCAATGACACTTACAGCAGTGTTTGTCGCCCGCATTACTACCACCCGCCAGTATAGATGATAGGCCGCCTCTTTTTGCAGGTGCATGTCCACCCGGGACGCTGCACAGACTAAGGCAAAAAGGAGGTGGCTTTATTCATGACCCGTTATGCCTATTGGAAACATTCTTTGATGATGGCTGGCTGCTTCGTCCTTGTCGCGGCACTGACAGGGGGATGCGGAAACTACGGAACGAATAGCTACGAACAAAATCGCATGCAGACGCATGGGGTAAACCAGACGGGTGATGTCCTACACCGTCCTGCCCCTCCCAGAGTGGACCGGGATGATTTGATGGGACGCAATCAGAATCCCAATCTGGTCATCGGGCATTCCAACGTCCAGAATAATTATGTCGATATGAGCAATATGGAAATGATGGCGAAGTCCGTACGAGGTGTAGAAAATGCCCGCATCACACTGAATGGCGGAAATGCATATGTTACTCTTGACTTAAAGCAAAATATCACTGCCAAAGAGGCGCGAAACATTGAGAAAAAGGTGGTCGCTGCCTTGAAAAAGAAAGTGCCTCGCTATGATTTTCACGTAACGTCCAACGAGGGATATCATAAGTGACCTGGAGTGAAGCGCGCAGGCTCGGCTTATGCCGAGCCTTTTCCCTTCCATTGCAGCAGACTGGCAAGGAATCCCAGCTAAATAATGTACTTTGACTTATGCACGTTTTCCTCCTATAATTTATCTGTTACAATTGTATTTCAGTATTCTTTGCGATGGGGTGAAGTACAGTGTTTACGCGCTTATCTGCAGTTGAAGAGCGTTTTGAAGAAGTAACCAATCTCCTGTGTGACCCCGACGTCATCAGTGATACAAAGCGCTTGCGAGAACTGTCCAAGGAGCAGGCTTCTTTGGAAGAAACCGTGACGGTATACCGTGAATATAAATCAGTAGTGACCGAGATGGAAGACGCCAAGGTCATGCTGGAAGACAAACTCGACGATGAAATGCGTGAGATGGTGAAGCTGGAGATCTCCGAGCTGTCCGCACGCAAAGAGCAGTTGGAAAACCGTCTGAAAATCCTGCTGCTGCCTAAAGACCCGAATGACGAGAAAAACGTTATTATGGAAATCCGCGGCGCGGCAGGCGGCGACGAGGCTGCTTTGTTTGCGGCTGTGCTGTTCCGGATGTACACGCGTTTTGCGGAGCGCAACGGCTTTAAGCTGGAAGTGCTTGAGGCAAGTCCGACTGACATTGGAGGCTACAAGGAAATAGTCTTCTCCATCAGCGGCCGCGGAGCATACAGCAAGCTGAAATTCGAAAGCGGCGCCCACCGTGTACAACGTATTCCTGCTACGGAATCTGGCGGACGCATTCACACGTCTACGGCTACCGTCTTGGTATTGCCTGAGGCAGAGGACGTGGAAGTGGAAATCCACGAAAAGGATATTCGCATCGATACCTTCTGTTCCAGCGGCGCTGGTGGACAAAGCGTCAACACCACGAAATCTGCTGTCCGTGTGACGCACATTCCAACTGGCATCATGGTGTCATGCCAGGATGAAAAATCGCAGCACTCCAATAAAGACAAGGCTTTGCGCGTCTTGCGCGCCCGTCTGTACGACTTTTACATGCAGCAGCAAAATGCCGAGGCAGATGCAACACGCAAAAGCCTGGTGGGGACTGGCGACCGCAGCGAGCGGATTCGTACCTACAACTATCCGCAAAGCCGTGTGACCGATCACCGGATTGGTTTGACGCTGCATCGACTGGAGTCGGTATTGGAAGGCGAGCTGGACGAAGTGATCGACAACCTGATCATGCATGAACAGACGGAGCTGCTGAAAAGCCATGCACACACAGCTTGATTGGTCTGATGTCACGACGATACGGGAAGCCCTGACACGGGCTTCTTCCTTTTTGCGAGAACAAGGGGCGAAGGATTCACTGTTTGAAGCGGAGCTGTTGATTCGCCACAGCCTGGGCTGGGATCGGACGCGCTTTCTCACCTCGATGAACGATTCAATCAATCCGCAGGCGGTTCAGCAGTTGGCTGCATTATGCCAAAGGCGTGCTACTCACGAGCCGCTGCAGTACATGATGGGAACACAGGAATTTTACGGACGGCCCTTTGTTGTTCGTCCTGGCGTATTGATCCCTCGTCCGGAGACCGAGATTCTCGTGGAGCAAGTCTTGCTTCGCGCCTCTTCACTCTGGCGGGAGGATGAAACGCTTTTTGCCGCCGATATTGGGACGGGCAGCGGAGCGATCTGCATCACATTGGCCTGTGAGCGTCCGCAGTGGCAGGTAGCGACAGTAGATTTGTCTCCTGACGCTACGAGGATCGCGGAGGAGAACGCGGATCGGCTGGGAGCCCACGTTCGCTTTATGCAAGGCGATCTGGCGCAGCCTCTTCTGGCGGCAGGCGAGAAGGTCGATATTTTGGTATCCAATCCTCCGTACATCCCCAGCTCAGATGTAGAGGAGCTGGACGAGGAGGTTCGTCTTTACGAACCGCGTCTGGCGCTGGATGGAGGACAAGATGGTTTGATTTGTTACCGTCGGTTGTGTGAGGCACTCCCTGAGCTGCTTAAGCCCAAAGCGCTCGTCGCTTTTGAGGTAGGGATTCACCAGGCAGGAGATGTGGCTGAGTTGCTGCGCCAATCGGGTGTCATAGACGAGGTAGATATCGTCTGCGATTTGGCAGGTATTGAACGGGTCGTGTTGGGAACGAGAAGCTAAGGTTCCCCGTGCGACCCGTTTTTCGTGGCGTTTGGAATTGTAAAAACATTCGTGCGTTCATGTATAAACTGATTCTTCCGTGCCGATACTGTTTGCTAAAGAGAGAGAACGGTAAAGGGAGACGGATAGTGATGAAAAAAGTATTTTTGCTAGGCTTTAGCCTGTTTCTGTTGATGATGAGCTGGGAGGGACAGCTTACCTCGGCCAATGTACTGGATAACGGGCCGATTCCCCAAGAATCGATTCGCTTGCGAATTATTGCCAATAGTGACTCTGTTCAGGACCAGTGGCTGAAGCGGGAAGTTCGGGATGCCTTGATTGAACAGATGAATAGCTGGACTGATCAGATCCAAACGTATGAAGAAGCACAGCAGTTCATCCCGGAACACTTGCCGCAGCTGCAGCAAGTTGTGGATCAGACGATTCGGGAGCGGGGATTTTCGTATAGCGCTGTAGTGGACTTTGGAGAGGTTCCCTTCCCGACGAAAATGTACGGCACCTATGTATATCCGGCTGGCGACTATCAAGCATTGCGTGTCCGGATCGGGGAAGCCCAAGGGCAAAACTGGTGGTGCGTGTTGTTCCCGCCCCTCTGTTTTATCGACATGACTCATGCTGACGCGACCGCTGCCGAGTTGCCGACAGAGAAGCCGACACCTGAGAAGCGTAGCACCACCCTCACTTCCTACCGTGACAATTGGATGAACGAGCGCCTGTACGGACCTGACAGAGAAAAGGCGGATGACGAGAATACAGAACCGCAATCTGCGGAAAAAGAGGAACAAAAGGAAGTCGCCGTCGAATCTGCAGAAGTACTTCCCGAAGCTCAGCCAGAAGTGCAAGTGAAGTTCTTCCTGTGGGAGAAGCTTGAGAAATTATTTATGTAATGTATATGGTTGAGTGAAATAAAAGGAAGTCCTGAGAACAGGACTTCCTTTTTTCTATGAAAACATCATGGAGCAGCTTACAAAAAGCAGGGGTCAACGGAAAGCTGGTCGAGGAAAAGGGGAAAAAAGCGAAGGCATTTGGGATCTTGACCAAGCTGGAACGGAAAAGGAGGAACACGTATTCAGCGGCCAACCTTGACGCACTTCCCTGAGACGGCTGCTTTTGGCCGCGGTTCCGCCTTTGGAGTGGAGGCGGCCAGGAATGACCCCCAGCAAAGATCCCAACCCGCCTGGAGCGTTTTCCCCTTTTCCTCCCCAAGCCTCACGGCCCGAAGACCCCCAATCTTTTTATTGCAACAAATCACGAACCCCCGGCTTCAGCAAATTCATAAACTGATGGCGCGGAATGGTGAATGCCGGCATTCCAGCTGCATAGGGAGCGATTTCATACTGCCCGAAATGAATGAGGAGAGTTCCATTTTTAAAAGAGAAGGCCTGGTTATTCGAAATACCGTCAAACCAATACGGCAGCTTATTGCCCGTTTTCCGTTCTTCGGTCTTGATTTGTTGCTTGATCAAATTGTTCAGTACGTTTTTATAGTCGTAGCCAGGCTGAAACAGCTCCGACAGTTGCAGATTATGCGTCTTTTCCAAATTGGGGATGTTGAAGTATTGCACATTCGTCATGCCATGCGCTCCGCCTGTATAGGTGTACGTCGTGACCCCAAAAGAGAGCAGCTTACCTGTGGTATACACTTCATAGGAAATATCCAGAACATGGGGACGCATCTCCCAGCCCTCTTTTTTCGCGAGTTCGGCATCCCTTTTGCTTTGCTGCTGAACGGTTTTCAGCGATTCAGCTGCGTGCTTTTCGAGCTCCGCATTCAACTGCGCCTGATACGTTTTGTCCGCAAGCCCGCTAATGACAGGGATCGTGATTCTCGCTTCGTACTCCTTGGTCGTGATGTTGGTTGATTTGGGAGTGAAAACAATGCTTGCCCCCTGCTGAGAACCTGCAGCGGCGGGAGCGGGGAGTGCCGGAGCGTTTACAGCAGCCAGAGCGGGAGTGGAGACAGCACCGAGAATTAGCATGGAGGCTAGCAGACTGGACAAAAAGGATTTGCGAGGGTTCATAGGGACGTTCAATCCTTTCTTTGGGATGAAGAATCAGCTTCTATGGCTATCATACTACAAACCTTCTTTTCCACCGAAAGGGAAAAAGTTATACACAAGTTACCCACAGCCTGTTGAAAACTTTAAAAGGCAACACTATACTAAAGTCACTACTGGTTATGAAACGAGCGAGAGAAAGGAATTTATCGATGGATTTGCATGAAGCGACACAGGTATGGATTGTGGATAACGATGTGGAAAATGATGTGGAAAAAATACAGAGTTGTTCACAGATTGTGGACGCAGCCAGATTGCTGCGAGATGGAGAAGTGGTCGCCTTTCCGACAGAGACCGTGTACGGATTGGGAGCCAATGCATTGTCGGACGAATCCGTGGAGAAAATATTTTTAGCAAAAGGGCGTCCGAGTGATAATCCGCTGATTGTGCATATTGGGGATAAAGGTCAGCTGTCTACGGTAGCGAGCGATGTCCCTGAAAAAGGAGATCGTCTGATGGAAGCATTTTGGCCGGGACCCTTGACGATCATCCTGCCAAAGACGGATCGTGTAGCATCGAAGGTAACGGCTGGTCTTGAATCTGTTGGCGTGCGGATGCCGGATCATCTGTTGGCGCTGGCGTTGATCCGAGAAGCCGGGGTACCGATCGCCGCTCCTAGTGCCAATCGTTCCGGCAGACCCAGTCCGACTACAGCGGATCATGTAATAACAGATTTGAACGGACGGATCGCTGGGGTGCTGGACGGAGGGCCGACAGGGGTCGGTGTCGAGTCGACGGTGATCGATGTTACGGTAGATCCCCCTGTCATCCTGCGTCCAGGAGGCGTGACAAAAGAGCAATTGGAAGCCGTGATTGGTCCGGTGGAGCTGGATCCATCCTTCCAGGTGGGAGCGGTAGAGACGCCGCGTGCGCCCGGTATGAAATATACGCATTATGCTCCCGAAGGAGAAATGTGGCTGGTCGAGGGGACGCCCGATCTTGTCCGAGCACGGCAGACAGACATGCTGCGTTCCGCCAAAGAGAATGGACTGCGCACAGGTGTGCTTGCGACGGACGCCTCTGCCGCCTATTGGGAGCAAAGCACGGATGCCGACGTGGTCCTGTCCGTGGGCTCTGCTGATCACCTTGACCAGGTTGCCCAGCAATTGTACGCTGTCCTGCGAAAATTTGACGAAGATAAGGTTCAGTTCATCGTCTCCGAGACATTTCCTCGCGACGGCTTGGGGATGGCTGTGATGAACCGCCTGGAAAAGGCAGCAGGGGGCCGGATCTTGACTGTATAAGCGTCTAAACTCTTCCTTGTCCGCATAAGGTGAAAGGACAGGAGGGGGAGGCGCATTGGACCTGGCCTTGTATCAATGGGGACAATTCCTGACCTTGCTCATGATCGCCTTTGCGCTCGGTATGGATGCCTTTTCGCTGGGGATTGGCGTTGGCATGGTGGGAATTCGCTTGCGAGAAATTGTGCGGGTGAGTATTACAATTGGACTTTTTCACATTGCCATGCCCATATTCGGCATTGCCATCGGAGCGTACTTGTCCGAGCTGGTCGGAGATATTGCTGTCTTCTTTGGAGGAGGGGTGCTAATCCTCCTGGGCGTACATATGCTATGGAACGGGTTTGGCAATGGAGACCAGAAAAGCGTCTTGCGGACGACAGGTTTCGGCTTGCTGCTTTTTGCGTTCAGCGTCAGTCTGGATGCCTTGACTGTAGGAGTCTCCTTCGGTCTGATGGAAGTGAACAGAATTCTTGCCATCTCGTTATTTGGACTGATGGGTACAGCCATGTCGTACTGCGGTTTACTGCTTGGGCGGAGTGTGGGAGGATGGCTTGGCGATTACAGTGAAATAATAGGTGGTCTTATTTTGATTGGTTTTGGGTTAAAATTTGTGATGTAACGGTATGTCGTGGGCAAAGGAGGAGCGAATCGTGAAAAAAATTCTGTTTGTCTGTACGGGAAATACCTGCCGCAGTCCGATGGCAGAAGCCTTGTTCCGTGCCAAGACACAAGGAGAAGGATTTGAGGTGCGCTCGGCAGGGGTAGCAGCCTACGATGGACAGCCTGCATCTATCCACGCTATTCAGGTCTTGCAGGAACGGGGGATCGATAGCGAGCACACATCCACTCGGCTGAATGGGGAGCTTCTGGCGTGGTCTGATCTGATCCTGACCATGACAGCGAGTCATAAGCAGGCGATACAAACCTATTTTCCCGAAGCGAGGGAGAAAGTGTACACGCTGCGTGAGTTCATCGGTGTGGAAGGCTACGAGGACATTGCTGATCCCTATGGCGGAAGCCTGGAGGATTATCGCCGATGCGCGGTCGAGATCGAGGAACTGGTGGACATGCTGTCTGATTCCATGAAACGCTTTCGTGAATCATAAGAATACCGAGGTTCTGGCTTGGTTCCAGAGCCTTGTTTGCTATGATAGTACGAACATTAAGAGAAAAAATCGGAAGAATGTTAGCTTTTTACTTGGTGAAAAATGATGTATAATAGTTTGCAATCATGATACAAGCGAGGGATGACGGATGAAGGTAGCGATTGCTGCTGATCATGGTGGATATAGACTGAAGGAAGAAATCAGAAAATGGCTGGCTACCACAGACATCGAGGTAGAAGACTTTGGCTGCACCTGTGAAGAGTCGGTGGATTATCCGGACTACGCCCTTCCAGTAGCAAAAAAGGTAGCGGCAGGGGAGTTTGATCGCGGGATTCTGATTTGCGGGACGGGAATCGGCATGTCGATTGCTGCCAACAAAGTCCCAGGGATTCGCTGTGCGTTGGTCCACGACACGTTTTCTGCCAAAGCGACCAGAGAGCATAACGATACCAATATGCTGGCGATGGGGGAGCGGGTGATTGGCCCGGGTCTGGCGCTGGATATCGTGAAAATTTGGTTGGAGACGGATTTTCAGGGCGGACGTCATGAGCGACGCGTTGAAAAAATTAAACAGATCGAAGCGAATCGGTGAGGAGTGAAGGCAGTGGATCTGGCAGCCATTGAAAGACAGGTTCGCGAGGTTGTGGAGGAAGTGGCAGGGCTTGCGGCTTTGACTGCCGGGCAGATTCTGGTGATCGGCTGCAGCACCAGTGAGGTGGTTGGCAAGCATATCGGGAAGGCAGGCAGCCAGGAGGTGGCTGCCGCCCTGTATCGAGGGATTCACTCCGTCCAGGAACGGATCGGCTTCGAGGTCGCCTTTCAATGTTGTGAACATTTGAACAGGGCGCTGGTGATTAAGCGAAGCGTGATGGAACGGCACGGCTGGACCGAGGTCTCCGTCATTCCAGTCCCAAGTGCAGGCGGCTCGATGGCTGCCCATGCTTTTACACAGCTCGAGGATGCGGTTGTTGTCGAGCACATACAAGCTCATGCCGGAATCGATATAGGCGATACCTTGATCGGCATGCATCTTAAGCACGTAGCTGTTCCGGTACGCCCTGCGTTGCGCCAGATCGGAGAAGCCCATCTGACGGCGGCGCGGACTCGTCCCAAGCTGATTGGCGGGGCGAGGGCTGTCTACGAGCGCACCATCCCCAACCAAAGTTGTACCTGACCCAAAAAGGGACAAGCCATATAACAAGCAAGTATTGAGGAGGAGATTAACCGATGTTAGATCATCTACGCAAACAGGACCCGCAAATTTTGGAAGCCATTCAATTGGAGCTCGGGAGACAACGTGACAAAATCGAGCTGATTGCGTCTGAAAACTTTGTCAGCGAGGCTGTCATGGAAGCCATGGGCACCGTACTGACCAACAAGTATGCAGAAGGTTACCCAGGCCGCCGCTATTACGGCGGATGCGAATACGTGGACATCGCGGAGAACATTGCCCGTGATCGTGTAAAAGAACTGTTTGGTGCAGAGCATGCCAACGTACAGCCGCACTCCGGCGCCCAAGCCAACATGGCGGTATATTTCACCATCTTGAAGCCGGGAGATACGGTTCTGGGGATGAATCTGTCCCACGGTGGTCACCTGACACACGGAAGCCCGGTTAACTTCTCTGGTTCGCTGTATAATTTCGTGGAGTACGGTGTAGATCAAAACGATCATCGTATCAACTACGAGGATGTACGTGCAAAAGCATTGGAGCACAAGCCGAAATTGATCGTAGCTGGTGCGAGCGCTTATCCGCGCACTATTGATTTTGCCAAATTCCGTGAGATCGCCGATGAAGTTGGCGCCTATTTCATGGTAGATATGGCCCATATCGCTGGATTGGTAGCAGCGGGTCTGCATCCTAACCCAGTGCCGTATGCGCATTTCGTCACTTCTACAACTCACAAAACCCTGCGTGGTCCTCGCGGCGGTCTGATCCTGTGCAAAGAAGAGTTCGCCAAGGCAATCGACAAGTCGGTATTCCCTGGTGTACAAGGCGGTCCGTTGATGCATGTGATCGCGGCGAAGGCTGTTGCCTTCGGAGAAGCGCTGCAGCCTGACTTCAAGGATTATGCTGCACGCATCGTGAAAAACGCGGCTGCATTCGCGGAAGCCTTGCAAGCGGAAGGACTGACACTCGTTTCCGGCGGTACCGACAACCATCTCGTACTGGTAGATGTAAGCAAGATCGGTCTGACTGGAAAAGTGGCAGAGCATCTGCTGGATGAAGTCAACATCACCACCAATAAAAATACCATTCCTTACGATTCTGAAAGCCCGTTCGTAACCAGCGGTGTGCGCATGGGGACTCCTGCTGTAACCAGCCGCGGCTTTGACGAGGAAGCAATGAAAGAAGTAGCTAAGATCATCGCGCTGACTCTGAAAAATCCAGAAGATGCGGCGAAACACGACGAAGCTCGCCAGCGCGTAGCAGCGTTGTGCCAACGCTTCCCGATGTATGCAGGGCTGACTATTTAACCATAAAACGAAAGCTTATGATGGCTGACCCACGGTAGTTCAACTGCCGAGGGGTCAGCTTTTTTGCACTTGTCAGACCTCTAAGAGATACCCACACCAGACTCTGGAGGATTCAGGGAAGCTGGCAGAGGAAAAAGGGGAAAATCGAAGGCATTTGGGATCTTGACCGAGTCGGAATGGAAAAGGCGGAACACGCTTTTAGCGGCCAACCCTGAACCACTTCTTCGAAGTGGCTGCTTTTGGCCGCGGTTCCGCCTTTGGAATGGAGACGTCCAGGGATGACCCACAGCGAAGATCCCAACCCGCCTGAAGCATTTTCCCCTTTTTCCTCCCCCACTACACTTACATCTGTAAGAAGATTACGCAAATTGACGTCAGCAAACACGTTCGCTATTATGATAAAGATATTGATAGGAAAACGGAGGAACGTACATGAGCCGTGTATATGTGTTTGACCACCCGCTGATTCAGCATAAAGTGACGTATATTCGCGACAAAAACACCGGAACCAAAGAGTTTCGTGAATTGGTGGATGAAGTAGCGACCTTGATGGGATATGAAATTACCCGTGAAATGCCGCTGGAGGAAACAACCATCGAGACACCAGTAGCGACTTGCAAGTCCAACGTCATTGCTGGGAAAAAGGTAGGGCTGGTTCCGATCCTGCGTGCGGGTCTCGGCATGGTAGACGGTCTGTTGAAGCTGATCCCGGCAGCGAAAGTGGGTCATGTAGGGCTTTACCGTGATCCAGAGACTCTGCAGCCGGTTGAGTATTACGTCAAACTGCCGACGGATGTAGCAGAACGCGAGCTGATCGTCATCGATCCGATGCTGGCGACAGGCGGGTCTGCTGTAGCCGCCATTGCTGCCCTGAAAAAACGCGGTGCGAAAAACTTGAAGCTGATGTGTCTGATTGCGGCTCCGGAAGGAATCAAAATGGTGCAGGATGAGCACCCGGATGTGGACATCTACGTTGCGGCAATCGACGAGCAATTGAATGATCACGGTTATATTGTTCCAGGTTTGGGGGATGCGGGAGACCGCCTGTACGGTACAAAGTAGCAGTAGGAGAGGAAAAATCCGATGAAGACATGTAAAGTAATGACGGTATTTGGCACGCGTCCGGAAGCGATTAAGATGGCTCCACTGGTTCATGAATTAAAAAAACACAGTGAACAGATCGAGTCGGTTGTTTGTGTGACCGCCCAACATCGTCAAATGCTGGACCAGGTCCTGGAGATTTTTGACATTACCCCTGATTATGATTTGAACATCATGAAAGACCGGCAGACGCTGATCGATGTGACGACACGTGCGCTGCAAAGCCTCGATGCGGTGATCAAGGAAGTAAAGCCGGACATCGTACTCGTTCACGGCGATACATCGACGACGTTTGTTGCCAGTCTGGCTGCTTTTTACAACCAGGTAGCGATCGGTCACGTAGAGGCCGGTTTGCGCACATGGGACAAGTACTCGCCGTTCCCGGAAGAGATGAACCGTCAATTGACAGGAGTGATGGCTGACCTTCACTTCTCGCCAACAGATGGATCAGCAGATAATCTCAGACGCGAAAACAAGCCGGAGGATGCCATCTACATCACGGGCAACACAGCGATTGACGCACTGAAAACCACGGTGCGCGAGGATTACACGCACCCTGTCCTGGATCGTTTCGCTGATTTTAAAATGGTGCTGATGACCGCTCACCGCAGGGAAAATCTCGGTGAACCCATGCGCCGGATCTTCCGTGCGGTTCGACGCATCGTGGACGAGCATCCGGAGATCGCAGTGGTCTATCCGGTGCATCTCAACCCAGCCGTGCAGGAGGTTGCGCAGGAACTGCTGGGCGACCATGAGCGCATCTCCCTGATTGAACCGCTGGATGCATTTGATTTTCACAACTTTGCTCGCCGCGCGCACCTGATCCTGACCGATTCGGGCGGTGTACAGGAAGAAGCACCGTCTCTGGGTGTCCCTGTCCTCGTACTGCGTGATACGACAGAGCGTCCTGAGGGGATTGCGGCAGGTACCTTGAAGTTGGCTGGAACGGATGAAGAACAGGTGTACCGAATGACCAAAGAGCTGCTGACTGACCAGCAGGCGTATGACGCAATGGCACATGCGGCGAATCCGTACGGCGATGGGGAAGCCTCGCGTCGAATCGTCGAAGCGATCCTTCACCACTACGGTCTGCGTGCAGAGCGACCGGCTCCTTTTGTGCCAGGTCAATCATAAAATTGGACAATCTATTCGGAAATCGTCTGGTTGGATACCAGACGGTTTTTTCGTTCCATAAAAAACGAGAGGAACCCCTGGGATTAGATGGGCAATCCAAGATCCTACTATGAGTCGCCCACAAAGGTAGAAGGTAGACCAGTCAAAGCTGGTCGAGGAAAAAGGGAAAAAAGCGCAAGGCATTTGGGATCTTGACCCAGGCGCAACGGAAAAGGAGGAACACGGTTTCAGCGGCCAACCTTGAACCACTTCTTCGAAATTGCTGCTTTTGGCCGCGGTTCCGCCTTTGGAGTGGAGCCGACCCTGGCCGCCCCCCAGCAAAGATCCCAACCCGCCTGAAGCGTTTTCCCTTTTTCCTCTCCCGTCACTGTGGCTGGTGGACCACCATACCAAAAGACGCATCTGCATGTTCAAAAGATTTGTCATCATTTGTAAGGACAGAAAATAGAAATCTGCCGAAACTATCATTCTAGCTCATGCGTCTAACTTATAGCTATGAGAGCGTCAGCGTGAAGTAAATCGCTGAAAGATAACAACAGTTCGGTAAACGGAGAGGAGTCACCAACATGAGAGCGCGGAAAGTCGTAATGCTGCTCACGGCCAGCACGATGGCCTGGGGAGCTTTTGTTCCGTTTGCGCCTTTGACCGTTCAGGTCGCGCAGGCCAGGGCGGAAACGAATGCTTTGCAAATGGTATGGCAAACGCCGATCGGAGAAGGAACTACATTATTTAAATATACAAAGTCTTTTGATGGTCAACCCGCCACGATTATGGTCACGAAGGTAGATCTGAACAATCCCTACGTGGAGGTAAAACCCGTCTACGGGACAAAAGGGAGGCTGACGGATCGGCAGTCGATCACGCAGATGGCGAGAGAGACCGGAGCCGTGGCTGCGATCAATGCGGACTTTTTCAACATGAGCAAGCGAGGAGCGCCGTTTGGCATCGTGATGAAAGACCAGCAGGTCATCTCGTCGATGGGATTGATCTCGTACTGGTACAGCCTGGGGATCACCTCGGACAAGACAGCGCTGGTCGAAAAGTTCGGCTTCAATGGGAAGGTGACCGCGCCGAATGGAACGGCTTTTCCGCTCCAGGGAATCAATAAGGAAGAGTACAATCCAAGTGACGGACGAAAGAGCCACCAAAATCAGTTGAACATGTACACACCTGCATTCGGCCAGTCTAGTCTGGGAGCCATTTCCGGCTATAAAGATGTCGTCGAAGTGCTTTTCATCGACAATGTAGCGACAGAAGTGCGCGTAAATCAACCGGGCTTTTACATACCTTACAATGGCTACGTTCTGTGGGGACACGGTGCGGCGGCAGAATTTCTAAAGCAACAATTCCCGGTCGGTGCTACGGCAAAAGTCGATTATCAAACCACCCCGCTCAACCAGGAGTGGATGCAGGCAGTAGGCGGCAACATCCTTCTGGTGGATCAGGGAAAGGCGCTGACATCCTTTCAGGCGGACAAGTCCATCACTTCGCTTAACGCCCGTACAGCCGTAGGTGTGTCGCAGGACGGCAAGACCCTGTACATGGTGACGATCGATGGGAACAAAGGGGTTTATCTGGACGAATTGGCGCGTATCATGGCGGAGCTGGGTTCCTTCCGCGCAGTCAATTTCGACGGCGGCGGTTCGACCACCATGGCTGTGCGAATGCTGGGTGAGACGCATGCCAATCTGGCCAACAGACCCAGCGGGGGAACGGAGCGACGTGTGCCGACAGGCCTGGCAGTGTACAACACTGCTCCTACAGGCGAGCTGAGAGGATTCCAGATTGATGTTCCCACTGATCTCTTGATAGGTCAGACAGTGAACCTGACAGCGTCCAAAGGATACGACATCCACTACCAGCCTTACGCACTCAACCCTTCGCAGGTTACGTGGGAGAGCGACGCAGGAACGGTGGATGGTCAGCGTTTTACACCAACACGTTCCGGTTCGATCACGATTACGGGCAGATTGGGCAACGTTGCCCAGAGCAAAGCGATTCAGGTCGTGTCAGGACAGGACATCCAACAGATCGTCGTCTCGCCCAATCCGGTTACAGTGGCTCCTGGACAAGCACTTACGCTTGACATCAAATTAAAAACCAAGAAGGGTGCGACACTCTCGGCCACGCCGCAAAGCGTCAAGGTCAGTGTTGATTCTGATATAGCCACAGTGAATGACCAGCTCCAATTGGTCGCAGGCGATCAGCCAGGCAATGGGACACTGACGGTTACCTACGATGGGGCTGTTACGCGGGTGCCGTTTGCAGTCGGACAATTTGAGCAGCCATGGCTTACTTTCGACAATCAGGTGGGCATGTACCATGCCGCGCTTCCTGCCAGCATCAGCTCCGCAGGTTCCTTCTCAGCGGTCAGCGAGCCAGTCTTCCGTACGAAAAAGGCTGCCAAGCTTGTGTACAATTTCTCGGGAGCGCCCAGCTCCGAAATGCGCATTGCCTACGGGGTGCTTGGGGCCAAGCCAGTCACCATTCCGGGCCAGCCAATCGGCTTGGGGCTATGGGTCTACGGCGACCAAAGCAGGCATTGGCTGCGGGCGGAGGTCATCGATGCGAACGGAAAACCGGTCTACGTCGATTTGGCCAAAGAGATCGACTGGACAGGCTGGAAGCAAGTGAAAGGGTATTTCCCTGGAGGCGTCGCCTATCCGCTGCAGCTGAAAAGCATTTACGTCGTGGATCAGGCTAACGACGGCATTACGCATGACCAAGGAACGCTCTACTTCGACGAGGCGTCGCTGCTGTTGCCGAATCAGACAGGGCAGCCGAAGGGAGCGATTGTCGTGCCAGAAATACCTGGCAGCCTGTCATTGGGCAACGAGCTGGATTTGAAATACTCTCTCGTCCAGACTGCTGCTTTCCTGGACAGCGCTATGATCGAGGTCGATTCCATCGTCGACCAGCAGATCCCTGGCTACGTGCCGGCGGACTATTCGTTTACCATCAAGCCTGGGGATACGAAGTCAGGCGAGGAGCTTAGCAGTTCGACAGTGCCGATCCAGTTGACACTGGCACCGAGGAATTGGATCCCGGGTAAAGGAATCGGTCTTTTGTATGTGAACGAAGTCAACAAGACCCTCGACCCGCTTCTGGGCACTATCAACGCACAGGGAGAATGGGTATATGAGGTAAACAGCTTCGGCAAATACGTGCCGTACTACCTCGACCAGGCGGGCTCAGCATTTACGGATATTGCCAACCACTACGCCAAGGCGGAGATCACCTATATGGCGAACCAGGGTTACGTCAAAGGCTTGACCGAAACCACCTTTGGTCCCGAAGTCCCGCTAACACGGGCGCAGTTTGTGACTTTGCTCGCGCGTACGTTTGAATGGGATCTGCCTGCGACACCGAAGCTTGGCTTCAAGGACCAGGTTCCGGCATATGCGCAAGGGGCTGTACAAGTCGCGGTCAGCAAAGGGCTGGTCAAAGGCTACACGGACAATACCTTCCGCCCCGATCAGCCTGTCACGCGAGCTGAGGCTGCTGTCATCCTCGATAGACTGTTGAACAAGAAGGGTGCGGGCAAGACGCTTGCGGACGCCAAAAAACTGCCTGCATGGGCTACATCGTCCATTAACAATATGGTCGGACTTGGGCTAATCGACCCGCTCAGCGGAAAATACGAGCCGAACAAGGCTACCACACGCGCTGTATGCGTCGTTGCGCTCTATCGGATTTTGCATTTGAACAAATAAACAGCCCTATAGACAGAGGGTGTCCCGCAGGTAGATCCACTACATGCCGGGGCACCTGCTCCTAACAGATATACTCCTTGCCCGTTCAGCCTGACTTGGGCTCATTCGAATAGCAATCCGGGTGAAACCTATCTGGCTTTGTAACTGGCATATGGTATGCTGAGTTCATCGAGATTCCATGAAGTTGTATAGACGTATTGCCACCAGTTGGGCATACAAGAAAAAGCAGGAATACCCCAAGAGAGATGGAATCTTATGAAAGCGCAAACAACTAAGCAGGGTGCAAGGAGTGAATAGGTGATGAGTCAAAAGGAAATCGTCATTGTCAGTGCGGTGCGTACGGCTATCGGTAATTTTCAGGGATCGCTTGCGGGAATCAGTGCGACCCAGCTGGGCGGTATTGTATTGGAAGCGGCGTTGGAACGCGCTGGAGTGTCCAAGGATGCTGTAGATGAGGTCATCATGGGGAATGTGCTTCAGGCCGGTCTGGGACAGAACCCGGCACGCCAGGCTTCGATTCGTGCTGGTCTTGCACATGAAGTGCCCTCCTTGACGATCAACAAGGTTTGCGGTTCCGGCTTGAAAGCCGTCCATTTGGCGGTGCAGGCGATTGTCAGCGGAGATTCGGATGTTGTACTTGCCGGGGGTATGGAAAACATGAGTCAAGCGCCCTATCTGATGGAAGGCGCGCGCTCGGGCTACCGGATGGGAGACCAAAAGGTAGTAGACTCCATGATTCGCGATGGGCTGTGGTGTGCGTTTAACGACTATCATATGGGGATTACGGCAGAAAACCTCTGCACCAAATACGAGATTAGCCGCGAGGAGCAGGACGAATTTGCTGCCTGGAGCCAGGAGAAGGCACAGAAAGCATTGGAGAGCGGACGCTTCCAGGATGAAATCGTACCGGTTCCGATTCCGCAACGAAAAGGCGATCCGCTTCTCTTCTCTGTCGATGAATTCCCGCGCGCTGGCGTAACGGCGGAAGGACTGGGCAAATTAAAGCCCGCATTCAAGAAGGATGGAACCGTAACGGCAGGCAACGCTTCGGGGATCAATGACGGAGCAGCTGCTCTTTTGATCATGTCCAGAGAAAAAGCGGATGAGCTGGGCGTCAAGCCATTGGCACGCATCATCGCCAATGCCAGCGCAGGGGTAGATCCGAGCATTATGGGTTACGGACCTGTGCCAGCGACCGAGCGCGTTCTGGCAAAAGCGGGTCTGACGCTCGAACAAATGGATCTGATCGAGGCAAACGAGGCCTTTGCGGTACAATCCCTCGCAGTTGGCAAGGCGTTGGGGATCAATCGCGACAAGCTGAACGTGAACGGCGGAGCGATTGCTTTGGGTCATCCGATCGGTGCAAGCGGTGCTCGAATCCTGGTTTCTCTGGTCCACGAATTGCAAAAGCGCGAAGGGGTAAAATATGGATTAGCGACTCTTTGCATAGGTGGCGGACAAGGCGTGGCGACTGTGATTGAAAAGCTCAAATAAACCCATTTTCTACAGAAATGTGAACGCTTTGTGTACAGGAAAAGACGCCAATTGACAAAAGGAATAAATCTTCGTTAATATGAATGAGGGCTTCCGGAGAAAGTAGCCCTCTCCGTATGACGGGAGGAGCGTGAAAAGCGGAAAGCATGTGGCGAGCAATTGGTCTTGTCAGTGTGATTGGCGTTGACTTTGCCGTATGTGTTGTAGGCGGTTTTTTGCTCGGCAGATATGTGGATCGATGGTTGGCGACTGATCCTTGGTTTTTACTAGTTGGTCTGATTTCGGGGATTGTTGTTGGTTCGTATACCGTCTATCGACTCATTCTCCCGTATCTTAGGGGGTGACGATGGAAGCGTTTGCTTTAGCGATTAAAAAAGCTTTTCGTTACTCTTTTTATTTATTGGCCGGCTTGGCGATCCTCATGGTTGTGTTGCCAGAGCATAAGGTCTTCCTGCAGAGCTTGCTGCTTGGAGTAGGAGCCGGAATATTGAACGTTATGGTTCTTGCCGGTAAAGTCTGGACAGTCGGTCTGATGGCAGATGATCCAGCCGTACGACCGAAAGGGACAGGAACGTTTTTTCGGTTTATGGTTGCCGGACTGGCAGCTTATCTCACTTTCTTATTTCCTCACCTATTTACGCTTTCCGGAGTTTTGCTTGGTCTCTTTTTCATCCAAGGGCTCATTTACTTAATCGTATTCCGCAATTTCAAATAGATTTGTCAACATGTTTACTGGATGTATGAGTTCGCAAGAGAGTGTTCGACAGCAGTGCTAAGACAGGATGTTTCGGACAACCTCTATCTATTGATGGAAAGGGGTGAAAAGATGAGTGAACATTATTCGTTGCGATTTGATGTAGGTGGTTGGGTTTTTGACATCCCTACGATGATCATGACGGTGCTTACTGCTATACTGGTGTTTGTGTTTTTGTTTGTCATGACACGCAAACTAGAATCCGGTGTTCCAGGTGGAAAGCAGAACGCGGTAGAGTGGGTTTTTGACTTCGTCAGAAACGTAAACGCAGGCTACATGGATTACAAAAAAGCCATGATGCTGATGACACTTGGTTTATCGCTGTTTCTCTACATTTTCATCGGAAACCAACTAGGTGTTATGGCCAACGTATCCACACTGCACAAAGGTCAAGTAAGCGAAAGCGTTATGGAGATGCTTACCGTTTCTGAAACTCCAGAAGCTGCCGAGAAGAAGCGTGAGAAAATCGAGCATGAGCTCGCTGATCACGGGATTCATGTCCATTGGTGGAAATCTCCAACTGCTACACCAAGTGTTACATTTGGATTGGCTTTGGTTGTCTTGCTTTACTCTCACTACCTCGGAATTCGGAAGAGTCCGGGCGGGTGGTTTAAACACACTTTTCTCAACCCGATCCACATTCTTGAAGAGTTCATTATCAAACCATTGACATTGCCTCTTCGTCTGTTTGGTAACCTCTTTGCAAAAGAGATCATGATTGCCTTCCTGCTAAGCGGAGGACTTCTAGCCGCTGCGCCATTGTTTATCTGGCTCGGTTACTCTGTCTTCGTAGGTGCGATTCAGGCGTTTATTTTCTTGACTCTTTCAATGGTTTATATTTCGCAACACATCAATGACGAACACTAAGCACTACTCTATTTCAATACAAATTTAGGGAGGTCTTTTTTAACATGGAAACTTTAGGTGTAGCTATTGCTATGGGTCTTATTTTTGGATTGGCAGCTCTTGGTGGCGCGTTTGGTGCAAGTAACGTTATTTCCCGCACAATTGAAGGTGTAGCTCGTCAACCTGAAGCACGTGGTAACCTGATGGGTATCATGTTCCTGGGTATGGGTCTTGTCGAGGCGATTCCAATTATCGCTGTAGCGGTTGGTTTCATCCTGATGGGCCGCCTGTAAGGTACAGTTGAACAGCATGAAATAGGCGGAGGCTTGACCTTCGCCTCTCTTTTGTAAGGTATTTTCCGGGTGGTTCTACCCGATGCCTATATCTCCTGTTTCTCAGGAAGGAGTGAACGAAAGTGTTAGAGTTTGGGACAGTAACTCTGGAATGGGGCACATTAGCATTCCAAGTGATCATTTTCCTTTTGCTTTTGATTGTTGTAGCCAAATATGCAACAGGACCAATCGCGAAGGTATTGGAAAAGCGCCGTCTCCATGTTGAAAATGAACTGGCGACTGCAGAGCGCAACCGCAAGGAATCGGAAAATCTGCTGGCGGAACAACGCCGTATGCTGGATGAAGCCCGTTCCGAGTCGAAAGCAATCATTGACCGTGCTACCAAGCAAGCGTCTGATGAAGCAGCGAAAATCATTGCTGAAGCACAAGCTGCTACGGAAAGCATGAAAGCAAACGCAAGCGCTGAGCTGGCTCGCGAAGTTGCGAAAGCCAAAGCTGAGCTGCGTGATGAAGTAGCTAGCATTTCTGTACTCTTGGCTTCCAAGATCATCGAGAAAGAACTGGATGAAGCAGCACAAAAAACTACCGTTGACAAGTTTCTCGCACAAGTGGGAGATCGCTTATGAGCAGCGCGGTAGGAAAGCGTTACGCTCGTGCCTTGTTTGATGTGGCGAGCGAACGTGGGAAAATTGATCAGGTGGAAGCAGATCTTGTAGCGATTGTGCAAGCGGTAGAACAAAGCGAAGATCTCTCCAAGATTTTTATGCACCCGCATATTGCGGTACCAGCCAAGAAAACACTGATCGATGACCTGTTCAAAAGCCACGTGGAAGAAGAGACCTTCAACTTCCTGAACGTCCTGATTGAAAGCGGACGGGAAATGCAACTGGTTGAGATCTATCGTTCTTTTGTCAAATTGGCAAACGACGCGCGCGGTATAGCGGAGGCAGTCGTAACCAGTGCGAAGCCGCTTACTGCCGAAGAACAGTCAGAGTTGGCAGAGAAATTCGGACATACATTGCATAAAAAGCTTCGTCTGACTGCAGTGGTAGATCCGTCGATCCTGGGAGGCATCATCATCAAGATCGGTGACAGACTCTACGACGGCAGCCTGAAGACCAAGCTCGAAACCTTTGCACAAAAAGCGTAGGGAAGTCAGTACCTCTACTAAGAAGTTGGATGAATGGGGTGAATGTAGTGAGTGCAATCAGACCAGAAGAGATTAGCTCCCTCATCAAAGAGCGGATCGCTAATTTTAAATCTGAAATCGAAGTTGTGGATGTAGGCACAGTCATCCAGGTAGGTGACGGTATCGCCCGCATTCACGGTTTGGAAAAAGCCATGCAAGGGGAGCTTCTCGAGTTCCAAAATGGCGTAATGGGTATGGTACTCAACTTGGAGGAAGACAACGTAGGTGCGGTTATCATGGGGCCTTTCCGCGATATTAAGGAAGGCGACACGGTAAAACGTACGGGACGCGTAATGGAGGTTCCTGTTGGTGAAGCAATGCTTGGCCGCGTCGTGAACCCATTGGGTCAACCAATCGACGGTCAAGGACCGATCGCCAACGACGGCTACCGTCCAATCGAAAGTCCTGCTCCTGGCGTAATGGCACGTAAATCCGTACATGAGCCACTGCAAACAGGAATCAAAGCGATTGACGCGATGATCCCAGTTGGCCGCGGACAGCGTGAGTTGATCATTGGTGACCGTCAAACGGGTAAAACAGCGGTAGCGCTGGACACCATCATCAACCAAAAAGGCCAAAACATGATTTGTATCTACGTGGCAATCGGTCAAAAGCAATCCACTGTTGCCAACATCGTAGAAACCCTGCGTAAAGCAGGCGCTCTGGAATACACCATCGTCGTATCCGCTACAGCTTCTGACCCAGCTCCGATGCTGTACCTGGCGCCATATACCGGTGTAACCATGGGTGAATACTTCATGTACAAAGGACAACACGTCCTCTGCGTATACGATGACCTGTCCAAACAGGCTGCAGCATACCGTGAGATGTCCCTGTTGCTCCGTCGTCCTCCAGGCCGCGAAGCGTATCCTGGTGACGTATTCTACCTGCACTCCCGTCTGTTGGAGCGCGCAGCGAAGCTTTCCGATGACTTGGGTGCTGGATCCATTACGGCTCTGCCATTTATTGAGACTCAAGCCGGAGATATCTCTGCTTACATTCCTACCAACGTGATCTCCATCACAGACGGTCAGATCTTCCTGGAGACAGACCTCTTCAACGCAGGTCAACGTCCAGCGGTAAACACTGGTCTTTCCGTATCCCGTGTAGGTGGTTCGGCGCAAATCAAGGCGATGAAAAAGGTTGCAGGTCCGCTCAAGCTTGAGTTGGCTCAATACCGTGAGTTGGCCGCATTTGCGCAGTTCGGTTCCGACCTGGATAAAGCGACTCAAGCCCGTTTGACTCGTGGTGAGCGCTTGATGGAAATCATGAAGCAAGGTCAGTTCGATCCTATGCCTGTTGAGAAGCAAGTAGCTTCTATTTATACAGCAACAAGAGGTTTCCTCGACGATATTCCAGTTGCAGACGTAGGCCGCTTTGAGAAAGAGCTTCTGTCTTACCTGGAATCCAACGCACCACAATTGTTGGAGCATATCCGTACGACAAAAGATCTTCCAGATGAAAAAGAATTTAATGCGGCGATCGAACAGTTCAAAAAAGGCTTTTCGGTAACGCGCTAATCGTTTACCTGATAGACATCAGATGCATGCCGGGCACCTCGCCCGGGCGTGCGTCCTCAAGGTGGTGAGAACGAGTGGCTAAAGGAATACGTGAGGTTCGCAGCAAAATCAAAAGTACGAAAAACATGCGCCAAATCACGAAAGCGATGAAAATGGTGGCGGCAGCTAAGCTCCGTCGCAACCAGGAGAAGGCTGAGGCAGCACGTCCTTATGCTGACAAAATCCAGGAAGTGATTGCAAGCATTGCGAGTGGAACCTCTGGCTCCAAGCATCCCATGCTTCAGTCCCGCCCTGTGAAAAAGACTGGTTACATCGTCATCACTTCCGACCGTGGTTTGGCTGGTGGCTACAACGCCAACATGCTTCGTGCCGTGATCAACAAGATCGCAGAAAAGCACAAGTCCAAGGACGAGTACGGCATTTTTGTGATCGGTCGAAAAGGCAGCGACTTTTTCCGCAAACGCAACTATCCAATATTGGAAGAGGCTATAGGCTTGCCGGCAAGCCCATCCTTTTCCGACATCAAAACGATTGCCAGTGCGGCGGTTGCGATGTTCGCGAACGAACAAATCGATGAACTGTACCTGTGCTACAACAAGTTCCATAGTGCAATTTCGCAGACACCTACCGTAAAGCAATTGCTGCCGTTGGAAGCTCCCGAGAGCAACAACAACCGCACAATGAATTACGAGTATGAGCCGTCCTCGGAAGAAGTACTGGCGAATCTGCTGCCGAAATATGCGGAAACACTGGTGTATAGTGCGCTGCTGGAAGCGAAGGCTTCCGAAGAAGGTTCTCGTATGACTGCGATGGGCAACGCGACAGACAATGCGACGGATATGATCAACCGTTACACGTTGCAGTACAACCGTGCTCGTCAGGCAGCCATTACACAAGAGATTTCCGAGATCGTCGCAGGTGCCAACGCACAGGCGTAATGGCAGCGAATAGCTCCCAATTTAGCTTTACAGGAGGGAAAAAGTAACATGGCGAATGGACGCGTGGTTCAGGTAATGGGTCCGGTTGTTGACATCGAGTTCGACCGCGGACACCTGCCTGCCATTTACAATGCGATCAAAATCCAACATAAAGCACAAAGTGCTGGAGAGCGCGACATCGATTTGACCGTTGAGGTTGCGACTCACCTGGGTGACAACATGGTTCGTACCGTAGCAATGTCTTCCACCGATGGTTTGGTTCGCGGTATGGAAGCTGTTGATACTGGTGCAGCTATCTCCGTTCCAGTGGGTGCTGTTACCCTCGGACGCGTATTTAACGTATTGGGTGAACCAATCGACCTGCAAGAATTGGGCAACGTAGAACGTCGTGACCCCATTCACCGCAAAGCCCCTGAATTCGTAGACCAAGCGACAAATGTTGAAATCCTGGAAACAGGGATCAAGGTTATTGACTTGCTGGCTCCGTACATCAAGGGTGGTAAAATTGGTCTGTTCGGTGGTGCGGGTGTAGGTAAAACCGTTACCATTCAAGAGTTGATCAACAACATCGCGCAAGAGCACGGCGGTATCTCCGTATTTGCCGGTGTAGGTGAGCGTACCCGTGAAGGGAACGACTTGTACCATGAGATGAAAGACGCGGGCGTTCTGCCGAAAACCGCGATGGTATTCGGTCAAATGAACGAACCACCTGGTGCGCGTCTTCGCGTAGCATTGACCGGTCTGACTATGGCGGAATATTTCCGTGATGAAGAAGGCCGTGACGTATTGCTGTTTATCGACAACATCTTCCGCTTTACTCAAGCGGGTTCTGAAGTATCCGCTCTCTTGGGCCGTATGCCATCTGCGGTAGGTTACCAACCAACCCTGGCTACTGAAATGGGCCAATTGCAAGAGCGTATTACTTCCACGAAAAAAGGTTCCGTAACGTCCATTCAAGCGATCTACGTACCGGCGGATGACTATACTGACCCGGCTCCTGCTACTACGTTTGCTCACTTGGACGCGACAACCAACCTGGAGCGTTCCATCGCTGAGTTGGGGATCTTCCCTGCGGTTGACCCACTCGCGTCTACTTCCCGTGCGCTGTCTCCAGACGTTGTAGGTCAAGAACACTACGACGTAGCACGTGGCGTACAAAAAATCCTGCAACGCTACAAAGAGTTGCAAGATATCATCGCAATCTTGGGTATGGACGAGTTGAGCGACGAGGACAAGCAAGTTGTTGGACGCGCTCGCCGCATTCAACGTTTCCTCTCCCAATCTTTCCACGTTGCCGAGCAATTTACGGGTAACCCAGGTCAGTATGTACCTTTGAAAGATACGGTTCGCAGCTTCAAGGAAATCCTCGAAGGAAAACACGACCATCTTCCAGAGGGTGCATTCCTCTATGTAGGTACGATCGAAGAAGCGGTAGAAAAAGCAAAGTCTATGGCGTAAGACACCCTGGAAAGGGGAGATCACTAAGTGAGCAAGATGACAGTTGAAGTCGTAACTCCGGAACGGGTTGTCTACAGCGGTCAGGCCCAAATGGTTATTGCCCGCGGCGTTCAAGGGGATCTCGGTATTTTGCCGAACCATATGCCGATGGTGACCCCGCTGAAAACAGCGCCTGTTCAAATTAAGGTTGAAGGCGATCAGACTTTGCGGATGGCAGTTAGCGGCGGCTTCATGGAAGTGCGCGGCGACAAAGTAACCATCCTCGCTGAAACGGCTGAATTGCCAGGTGATATTGACGTCGAGCGTGCGAAGGCTGCCAAAGAGCGTGCCGAAAAACGTTTGGCAGAAAAATATCCGGAAATAGATTTTGAACGTGCTGAACGTGCACTGCAGCGTGCTCTTGCACGCCTGGACGTGACGAAGTAAGCCGGTATCCCCGCGCCATTGTGGTTGCGGGGATTTTTCCTGTAAAGTGGAAGCATGCATGAGCAGACCAGCTTTACGGGTATGATATTTGCAGTTGGTAATTCCATCTTGTTTCCGTGTATAATAAACCTAATGCCCTGCCGGTTGACTTTTTTTCATAAGCTACGCGCTGCGGGATGGACGGTTGGGAATAAAGGAGAGTGTAATGGATGCAAACTGTTCGCGATATTCGTCATAACAATGAGGGGATTGTCATTCCAAGCGGCTTTAAGGCAAATGGCTGGGCCGACGTGTTGCCGCATGAAATGAACGTCTTGTTTCAAGCCTTTTGTTATGTCGTGACCAAGTACGAAACCAAAGCTGAGATGGAGCAAGCATTGGATGAACTCAAGGCGCTGGAAGGCACTTTTGCCACACCGACAGTTGATATGTTTAAATCCGAGCAGGATTTTGAAGGCTACGTGAAATTGTTGAACAAGCACAAGGCTTTCTTCCAGCGTTCTAACTATGAATACCCCAATTCCCGGGAAGAAGCAATTGAGCTCTTCTCCAAATGGGGATTGTTGCTCGACAAGGGCGATGTATGGGACATTCCAGTATATCCTTTCCCGGATGTGACTAAGCTGTTCAAATTGAGTGAGGCCGAACAACTGGCTTTGTCTTACGTGAAGCTCGAAGCCCTGGTTCACCCTATGTTCAGCAAACTCGTCATGCAGTTGCATGAGCAAGAAGAGAACTCCTTTAGCTACTCCAAAGCAGATCTGAAGGCGATGCTGAACACGAATGACGAAATGCTGGCTGAAGTGTTGATCAAATTGACACCATACCTGGAAGAGCCGATTGACAACATGCTGGATATTCCTGAGGATGAAAAAATGTCCTTCACTGTTATCTGGGAGCGTGTGTACGAAGATTTTCTGGGCCAGCAATATACCGGAAAAAATTTGCAATAAACTTTTGCACTTGGAATGCCTGGGGATATTTTCCCTGGGTTTTTTCCGTTATATGGAGGAAATGGAAGGCTTTCGTTAGACACCCTCTGGTTGATTTGCTATAATGATAAAGGTATTTTTTGTAACAGAAAGGAAGCAATCTCCTTTCAAAAGCCAGAAAAAACAGTTTATTATCATGAAGTGCAGAAGGGAACGTGGGTAATGGACATCTATACCAACAATTATGTCATTGTCGCCATTTTTTTGATTCTTGGTGTGTTGTTGCCCGTGGCTACTGTAAGTATCGTTGGTCCGCTGTTACGCCCGAAAAAACCAACTGCAGAGAAGCAAACAACTTATGAAAGCGGTAACATTCCAGTTGGTGACAGTTGGGTACGTTTCAATGTAAAGTATTACATCTTCGCCCTGATGTTCGTGATTTTTGATGTGGAGACGCTCTTCCTCTACCCGTGGGCAGTAGCGTACAAGGAGTTGGGACTGTTCGCGCTGGTAGAAATGGCGATCTTTATCACCCTCCTGGTAGTTGGTTTGATTTACGCATGGAGAAAGAAGGTGCTGGAATGGAACTAGATCTGACGAGCATTGCGCCTGAACTGCAAGAAGAGTTGAATCGAAATGTAATGTTTACAACACTGGAAACGGTAAAGGGTTGGGTGCGAAGCAATTCGCTCTGGCCTTTAACTTTTGGTTTGGCTTGTTGCGCGATTGAAATGATGGGCGCTGGCGGTGCGCGTTATGACCTGGACCGCTTTGGTGTCATTTTCCGTGCATCTCCGCGCCAGTCCGATGTGATGATCGTGGCCGGTACGGTTACGAAGAAGATGGCTCCATTGCTGCGTAGATTGTATGATCAAATGCCTGAGCCGAAATGGGTTATTGCGATGGGCTCCTGTGCGACTGCCGGAGGGCCATATGTGCGCTCCTACAGTGTGGTCAAAGGCGTAGATCAGGTTGTTCCCGTAGATGTCTACATTCCGGGGTGCCCACCGAATCCTGCCGCTTTAATTTATGGAATAAACAAACTGCAAGAAAAGATTCGCTATGAAGCGAAGACTGGAAAGCAGGTGACCAGTCTATGACGGAAGAGAATCGCAAACCGACGCCGGAGGAGAAAGCGAAGGCGGCCGCAGAAGCGATGGCAAAGGCAAAGGCCGCAAAAGAAGCAAAAGAGGCTGCGGCAAAAGCAGAAGCTGAAGTCGAAGCCCCTGCCCAAACTTCTGCCGATACTCCGTCTTCAAGCGAAAGCAAGTCCTTCTCCGAAATGACGCCGGAAGAAAAGGCAGCAGCGAAAAAAGCGGCGGCAGCCGAAGCGATTGCCAAGGCGAAAGCGGCGAAGGAAGCCGAGTCGCAGGGAGAAGCCCCGACCCCAGCCGCAAGCAAGCCCGTCTCTGAAATGACGCCGGAGGAAAAGGCGGCAGCGAAAAAAGCGGCGGCAGCCGAAGCGATTGCCAAGGCAAAGGCGGCGAAGGAAGCCGAGTCGCAGGGAGAAGC
>DASQMM010000338.1:0-3320 GCA_035645495.1 Brevibacillus sp.
GGCCGGAGGGAGGATCGAAGTAAGGCTCTTGAGCAGCGTCGTTTTCCCTGCGCCGTTTGGGCCGATGATGCTGACGACTTCACCGCGAGACATGCTCATCTCGATATCCTGTAATATGGTCTTGTCCCCGAATTGCACGGATAAGCCCGTGACCTGCATATACACGCGATCATCCCCCCTCATGCCCAGTAGTCCCGTCGCTTTTTCACGAGTAGATAGACGAAAAACGGAGCGCCAAACAGTGCTGTGATGATCCCCACGGGTATTTCGACCGGAGAGAGCAGCATGCGGGCTGCGGTATCAGACAAAAGCAGCAGCAAGGCTCCGACAAGACAGGAGCAGGGCAGCAGAAAACGGGTATCCGTGCCGATGATGATCCGACTGATGTGCGGCGCAACCAGCCCGATAAATCCGATAATGCCCGTAAATGCAATCGTCGTGGAGGCCATGAGCGTGACGACGAGCAGACAGACCCAGCGGATGCGTTTTACTTTTACACCTAATGTCCGCGCCACTTCTTCGCCGGCACTTAGCGCGTTCAGGTCCCAAGCGTATTTGACCAAGATTCCCAATGATAGGACCAACAGCGGAATCAAGATCTGCAGAACCTGCCATTTCGCCCCCCAAAAGCCGCCCATGAGCCAAACAACCAAATCTTTTAATGCCTCGTTGTCGGAAAAGTACTTCAAGCCGGAGACTCCCGCCGAGAACAATTGGCCAATCGCCACTCCCGCAAGCAAAAGTACGGTGGTCGAACTGTTTTTTAGTCTCGCAATGCCGTATACGACCAGGACTGCCAGGCAGCCAAAGACAAAGGCATTGAGCGCAATCATCCAATGCCCCGACTGAACGAGATTGATTCCAAACACGCTTGCCCCGGCTACGATCGCCAAGGCCGCGCCAAAAGCCGCACCGCTGGATACCCCCAAAGTAAACGGATCGGCCAGCGGATTGCGCAGCAAGGCCTGCATGATCACCCCGGCGCACGACAGCGATATTCCCGTCACGATGGCCATGACGATGCGGGGCAGCCGCACTTCATAGACAATGTAGGTGAGCATCTCATCCGAGCTTTGACCAAATAGGATCGCCAGCAGGTCATACAGAGGCACTTCCACTGCTCCCCGGCTGATCGCATATAGGGTCGAGGCGATCAGGAGCAGCGTGGTTGCGCCGAGCAAAAGCAGCTTTTTTCGGACACTCCCCTGATACAGAGCCATGACCTTCCCTTCGATCGGCACGTGGACGCTCCTCTCTTTACTTTGCATCTCTATACGAATAGGTCCATATCCCTTTGTACGGGACGTTCAACCATTTTTCATAATACTCTCGGGCATATTGCTGTGGATCGACGTCCTGGAACAAGTCAGGGTACAAATATTTCGCCAGCTGCAGCGTGCCGATATAGCGCTTGTCCGATCCGACAAAATTGGTGTAGAAGAAATAGATATCCCGGGTTTGACCCGCTTTGAGCCGGGAAACGGAGGTCGTTTTCATGATATTGTCCAGCGCTTCTTCAAACGGCTTGGTATCTTCCGTCTCATAACCGCCCAGCCAAGTGCCATGCAGGGTAATGACGTCCGGGTTGCGTTTCAGCACGTACTCCTCGTCCACCATGATCGTGGTCGATGACTCAGCCGGATTCCATTCCAGATCAGCGGCATCCTTTCCGCCCGCCAAGATTGAGGCGTAGCCTTCTCCAACTCCGGGCTTCCCGCCGATGGACTGGCTGGGGAAAATGCGATAGCCGCCGTTGGTATTGAGAAAACCTGCGGAAAGTGCCAAGACGGTTTTCTTTTCTTCCTCCTTCAAGCCTGCCACGCGATCTGCCAAAAGCTGCTCGATGGAATGCTTCCACTCGAGGAATTCTTCTGCCTTGTCGGTTTTACGAAACAGTTTCCCCAGCAGGCGAAGCTCCTCGTCCATCTGCTCCGGCAAATAATTATTGATGCGGACGACCTTGATCCCTGCAGGCTCCAGCTTTTCTTCCAACGTCTGATCCGGCCGGTTGGTATAGGCGAACACAACTTGCGGCTTCAAGCTCAAGATCAGCTCCAGATTGACCTGCTTGGTCTCGCCCACGTCCGGCTTGCCTCCCAATTCCAGGTAGGGGTTGTTTTTGATCGTCGTATCGCCTGTCGCCAGAATGGCATCTTTTGCCCCCAGCAATGTGATGGCTTCCGCCGTATTTCGGTTGAGGACGACCGCCCGCTCTACTGGCAGGGGCAGGGTGATTTCTTTGCCCGCCGTGTCCGTAAACGTCAGGACTTCAGGTTCGTGGGGTTCGGTGGTTGTTGACTCCCGATTCGGCGGTGATGATGGCTGTTCAGGTTCAGGACTGGGCGCAGAAGCACAGCCCGTGACCAGAAGTATAGCGAATATGGCGATCAACCACGGCATGGTGATTGTTCTTCTCTGATTTCTTACTGTCATCTCGGTTCTCTCCCCGATTTTATTCCTTCTTGCCTGTTTTCTTGGAAATCCCCACAGACACGTTTGGTTCAGCTACGAATCCATTCTGATAGGTATAGAGGAGATTTTCTTGAAATACCTGTCCTTCTCGTACATGCTCCGTGATGATTTGCTGCGCCAGGTCAGGCGTCACATCCTTGTACCACACGCCGAGCGGGTAGATCATGACGACACATGCATTCTCACAGCGCCCGTTGCACCGGGTTCGCGTCGTATGTATCAAATGATCGGCTTCGTTCTCCCGGATGGCGTCGCGGATCGCTTGTGTTACCTCCTCGCCGCCACGCTTCATGCAGCTCCCCCCATTGCAGATGAATACATGCTGCTGGGTTCCAGACAGATTCCAGGTTGTCATATTCTCTTCACTCCCTCTATACATCCTATTGGAACTTCTGTAAATCGTAATGATTACGTTTTAAGGATAGCTGTTGCTTTTTTCCATGTCAACCCCTCCATGACACGCATGTATGCAAAAAGACCCCGCCATACCGGACGGGGTCAACGCAGATGATTCACATGAAATAGACACAAAAAGGCTTTTTTTCCACGCTTCATCCACCTCTCCTTTCCGCGAAGGCACTTTGGGTGTGACAGACTAGGTAGGTCTCCTGGCTTCGGTTCATCGTGCTCTTTCGCCTTCCCCGGAAAACCGAGTGGCATCATCGAAAGAGAACTCACCTTTACAGTGGCGGGACCGCTCGGGATTTTCACCCGATTCCCTGTTACCCCTCGCTCTCGCAAGGGCACCTAGCAGCATCCGTATAAAATTTCGTACTCAGCTACAATTCCCTATTTGTTTGGAAAATCCTTCATTGTTGATCCATCTCCATCCCGAGACGGAGACGGAT
>DASQMM010000339.1:0-2255 GCA_035645495.1 Brevibacillus sp.
ACGACAATCCCTGTATCAATCAGCTCCAGGCATGCTTCCAGGAGCAGTTTTTCCATGAACGGATCCCCAACCTGTACGGCTGGACGTTTTTTCTCGGAGTCTTCATTCAGTTCTTCTGACGCGAAGGTCGCACCGTGAATGCCGTCGCGGCCCGTGCTGGCTCCCACGTAGATAACCGGGTTGCCGATACCGGAGGCGACGCCTTTTTGAATTTTTTCATGGTCGATCAGGCCGACGCACATGGCGTTAACCAGTGGATTTCCTTCATAAGTCGGATCGAAGTTGACCTCTCCCCCGACTGTCGGAATCCCGATGCAGTTGCCGTAGCCCGCGATCCCTTCTACGACATGCTCAAACAGATACTTCACGCGCGGATTGGTCAATTCGCCAAAACGAAGGGAATTGAGGACCGCGATGGGACGGGCACCCATCGAGAATACGTCGCGGATGATCCCGCCTACACCCGTTGCCGCACCTTGATACGGTTCAATGGCGGATGGGTGGTTATGGCTTTCGATCTTAAAGACGACGGCTTGCTGGTCGCCGATGTCTACGATACCTGCTCCTTCGCCTGGACCTTGCAGGACGCGAGGGCCCTTCGTCGGAAAACGGCGCAGGACTGGCTTGGAGTTTTTATAGGAGCAATGCTCGGACCACATGACACTGTAGAGACCGGTCTCAGTCCAGTTCGGTTTGCGTCCGATGATGTCGACTACACGCTGGTACTCGTCATCTGTCAGGCCGATTTCGCGATACAGCTTCTGCTCGGCAATTTGTTCTGCAGTCGGTTCATTATGCGTGAGTTGTGGCACGGTTCCGTTCCCTCCAAGTCTTCAGGATTGAAGTAAACATGCGGCGTCCGTCATCGGAAGTCATCCAGGCATGGACAGCGCGCTCCGGGTGAGGCATCATACCAAGTACGTTGCCTTTTTCATTGACAATCCCGGCAATATCTTCGAGCGAGCCGTTGGGGTTTTCCCCGTGATAGCGAAATACGATCTGATTGCCCGCTTTGAGTTGGGCCAGCGTTTCTTCGTCACAGTAGTAGTTTCCTTCTCCATGCGCGATCGGGATGTGGATGACCTCTCCCTGTTCGTAATCCTTAGTAAAGGCTGTATCGTTGTTGTCTACGCGCAAAGCGGACAGCTTGCAGCGGAACTTGAGGGAGCGGTTGCGCAGCAGGACGCCTGGGAGCAATCCAGCTTCCGTGAGGATCTGAAATCCGTTGCAAATCCCCATCACCAGCTTGCCTTCTTCGGCCGCCTTCACCACTTGTTCCATGACGGGCGAGAATTGGGCGACAGCGCCACAGCGCAAGTAGTCTCCGTAAGAGAAGCCGCCTGGCAAAAGAATCACGTCATACGCGGAAAGATCGGTGTCGGAGTGCCAGACGTAATCCACCGGCACGCCCATGACGTCTTCCACAGCGTTGTACAAATCGATGTCGGCATTGGAGCCGGGAAAGACAATAACGGCTACTCGCATCACTCAGCCCTCCACGATCTCAAAGCGATAGTCTTCAACCACCGTATTGGCCAGCAGCTTTTCACACATTTCACGGACACGCTCTTCCGCCTGGGCACGATCATTTGTCCCCAGCTCCAGCTCCATGTACTTGCCGATGCGTACGCTAGCCACCTCGTCAAAGCCCAAGGTGTTCAACGCTCCCTTTACTGCATTCCCCTGCGGGTCCAATACACTTTCACGCAATGTCACATACACAACTGCCTTAAACATGGACATCTCCTCCCAATCTTCTCAGCATTTCCTGATACGCTTCCTCCACATTTCCCAGATCGCGGCGAAAACGGTCTTTATCCAACTTTTCATTTGTTTCCGAATCCCAGAACCGGCATGTATCCGGCGATATTTCATCGGCGAGGAGAATGTCTCCCTCCGGCGTTCTTCCAAATTCCAATTTAAAATCAACCAGTGTAATCTTGCGTTCGCTTAAATAAGGACGCAAAACTTCATTAACCGCGAGGCCCATGCGTTCCAATGTCGCCTGATCCTCTTCGCTCACAATCCCCAAGACCTTGATATGGGAAGCATTGACCAACGGATCTCCCAAGGCGTCATCCTTGTAGTAGAACTCGACGACAGGCTCAGGCAGGACGGTGCCTTCTGCCATGCCCAATCGCTTCGCCAGCGAACCGGCAGCGATATTGCGAACGACGACCTCCAGCGGGATAATCTCAACCTGACGAACCACTTGCTCAGTCGCGGACAGGAGGCGGATAAAATGATTGTCGATG
>DASQMM010000340.1:0-5625 GCA_035645495.1 Brevibacillus sp.
GCCAGATCCTCATGCTCCTCGCCAGAAGCAAAACCCGCTTCCTCCATACGCGTCGCCAGGATGTTCAGCACTTCCTCATGGATGCCGATGGGGCGTCCGTAGATGAACTGCACATGCGGATACAGCTCCTTGGCTTCATCGATCGCGGCTGGAATGTGGATTTTGGCGTGTCCCGCCGAGAACAAAATGATCGGGATGACGGCTACGCGGGTCGCTCCCCGTTTGACACAAGTGCTGAGTCCCTGCAGCATATCCGGGCGTTCAAACTCCAAAAAGCACGTCTCGATAATCGGAACATCGATCTCAGGCGCCAACCCGTTCACGAACTGGCGTATCTCTTCATTCCCTTCAGGATCTTTACTTCCGTGACCAACGAACAGGACTGCATCCATTTCCATTCCCCCTGCTTTCTTTTAATCGCCGCATGCGGCATTTTCGATCTCAAACTTAGCCGGTTCGCGCCAGGTGAAGCCTTCCAGCTCCCCAACCCTTTGGAAAAATTTATGGAACCGTTCATTCGGGAAGGCTTCTTTCACAAATCGCGTCACGATTCGCTCGACAAGCGGCACGATCTCTTCTTTGGGGATGCCTTCTGCGACAGGAATGCCGGAGTGGGCGTTTCTTCCCACTGTTTTGGCTCCCAGGAACAGGTCGAACTTGCCTTTGCGGAAGACGATCCCGATATCTTCTGTCACCGCTTGGTAGCAAGCCATGCCGCAGCCATTGAAGCCGATGCGGGTCTCCTTGGGCATCTGCTTGCCGCCGAGAAGGCGCTGCAGCTCCTCTGCATACGGGATGCCGTCTTTTTTCTCGCCGTCGCAAAAATCGCAAGCCTTTACCTGCAGCACATCGCCTGTCGGACTCAGCGTTAGCCCCGCCTCGCGCAGACGCTGTGTTACGCTTTCCGGGTCCGCTGTCGGGACGCGCAGAATCATTTGATGATGCGGTGTATACTCGATCTCGCCTTTCTCGCCCGCCACTTCAGCAAGGACCATCATCTGCTGGGGAGAAATCTTTTTATTGGCGACACCCGGGCTTACCGCACACTCGAAGATCATCTCCGGGACGAAGGAGTCTACTGTACGGACCGTTGCGCCAGCCGAAGCCGGAGACTCAGCAATCACTCCATTGGCTTCGTCTACCATGCGCAGTGCTTGCGTCGCCCAATCGAGCGGTGTTGGCGAATGTTCTTGGACTGTTGGAACTTTTGTCTCGACAGTCGGCTTAGTGGTACCCGCAGCAGAAGTCGGCACTGGCTGAGCAACGGCCGCTTCCAAGGACCAAGGCTCGTTTTCCACCCGCAGCCGCTGGTGAGGTTTCAATGGCTGTTCATCCGAAGACAAGGTGTATTTGCGCTGATAGCCGCGCGGCGTAATCATTTTGCCATCGTAGACAAAAGTGGAGGAGTTCCCGATGATCACCGTGGTCAGCATGCCGATGTCATGCTCCAGCATCTGCGCCAGGGTGGTGACGACGACATGCTCCCGTTCGCGATAGGCGCTCTTCACGATACCAACAGGGGTATCAGGCGAGCGGTACTGCAAAAGAATCCGCTGGGCTTCGACGATCTGCCGCGTGCGCCGTCCGCTGCGCGGGTTGTACAGGGCAATCACGAAATCTGCCATTCCGGCCGCATCGATTCTTTTCGCGATCAGCTCCCACGGCGTCAGGTGGTCGCTCAGACTGATCGTGCAGGCATCGTGCATGATCGGGGCACCAAGGATAGCCCCGCAGGAGTTGATCGCCGAGATTCCCGGAATCACTTCCAGCTCTACGCCTGTCGCCTGTTTCCAGCCTTTCTCCACCAGCACCTCGTAGACTAGACCCGCCATGCCGTATACGCCCGCGTCCCCGCTGGAGATGACAGCCACCTTTTTGCCTTCCTCTTCCGCCTGGCGGACTGCTTCCCGCGCACGCGTCACTTCTTCCGTCATCCCCGTGCTGACGATCTCCTGGTCCGTGAGCAAATCCCGGATCAGATCCACATAAGTGGAGTAGCCGATGATCACATCGCTCTCCTCGATCGCTTCCCGCGCCCGTTTGGTGATATGTTCAAAACTGCCCGGACCAAACCCGATCACAAACAACTTGCCTTTCATACGGATGAACCTCCTCTTTTCCACAGATGCTTGTTTCCTTCCTGAATCAGCCAAGCCATGCGGCAACTCCCACACATACGAGCAGGCACAGCAGGGAAGCGCCGTACATCAATCGCACCGTCATGCGTATGTCTTCTGGGCGCAGCGGGCGATGCGCATCCCCCAGTCTGGCACGCTGTGACGGGACGCCCTGGTATGTATTCAATCCGCCCAACTGGACGCCCAAGGCTCCGGCGACAGCCGCTTCCGGCAATCCGCTGTTGGGGCTGGGATGCAAGTGCGCATCCCTGCGGATGATCTGCCAGCTCTGCCGTACATCCAGACGCAGCAGCCAGCTTGCCGCGAGCAGCAAAAGGGCGGTCAACCGCGCCGGAATATAGTTGGCGACGTCGTCAAAACGAGCGGACGCCCAGCCCAGATTTCTGTATTTTTCGTTCTTGTAGCCCAGCATCGAGTCCAGCGTGTTCGTCGCCCGATAAGCCATCGCGAGCGGCGCGCCGCCAATCGCCGCGTAGATGAGCGGAGAGACGATGGCGTCCACGATGTTTTCCGCGACGGTCTCCACTGCGCCGCGGCAAATCTCCGACTCGTCCAGATGCTCGGTATCCCTGCCGACCACCATGGACAAGGAGCGCCGCGCCGCAAGAATGTCGCCTGCCTGTAAATGGCGCATAATCTCAAGACCCGCATCCGCCAGTCCTTTGGTCGCAATCGTGGTAGAAATCAGCCAGGCTGACAAGGCCAAGGCCAGCCATGGCGATACTAGTGCCCCCGCCCAGATAATCAGCCAGACAACTGCGTAGCTCCCGGCTACGATCAGCAGCGGAAATAACACCCCTGCCGCTTTGAGATACTTTTCTTGTTTTACACAAGTCCGGATCAACCATTCCAGCCGTGAGATCCACCAGCCGATGATCACCACCGGATGCGGAAAACTTCGCGGATCGCCCACGACCCTGTCGATCAAATAGGCGGTCACGAGCACCCACGCTGCTTCATTCATCTGTCATTCTCCCTCTCTTTTACAGAAGGGGCTGATAGGTCCAGCGCTGTCCATCCCACTCCGTCAGCATGGCCGTGCCGTGACGCAATCCTTCCACCTGCCAGTAATGGCTCTTGTCCTGCGTCAACCAGGCAGACTGAAACCAGCGAATCACTCCGCCATGCGTCACGATCACCAGCGCTTCTTCACCCGCATGCATTTCCACAATCTCTTGCAGCCAGGAATCGACGCGCTCTCCCAGCTGCTGCAGGCTCTCTCCGCCGGGCGGGCTGACGAGCAGGGGATCTTTGTGCCACTTCTTGACCTCTTCTTCATTCTTCTGCACGATTTCGTCGTATGTAAGCAATTCCCACTCCCCGAAGGAAAGCTCCCGCAAAGCAGCGGTCGTCTGCACCGAGCAAGGAAAGCGCGCTGTCAGCAATTCTGCCGTTTGCACACAACGTTGCAAGTCGCTGGCATAGATTTTCGCCGGGTTCAGTTCCAAAGACTGCAACTGTTCAGCCAGCGCTGCGATCTGCTTCCTCCCGTTTTCGTGCAAGCCCACATCGGTATGTCCCAGGTATCTCGCCTGCCTGTTCATTTCCGTCTCTCCATGCCGTACCCATAGGCACTTCATCAGCGAACAGCTCCTTTCTCACTTATCTGGTAAATAGGAGCAAGGCCAAAAGCATTGCCGCCTCGCTGCTCTCAATCACCGCTCCGTAGCAGTCTCCGTTCAAGCCTCCCAGCTTGCGCGCCACTCCGCGTGAAAAAGCGAGTGCAAACAACAGCGATAAAAGGATTGCGCCAACTGTCTGCCAGCCACCAAGCCACCATCCAGCCCCAAGCAATAGCACGTAGGCAACCACGATATGTACCAACGAAAGACCCTCACTGATTCCCTTGCCAATCCCCTCATCCGCAGACAGATAGGGCCAGTACCGAATCGCCAGCAGAACATGCGTGCGGGCAGCCATCGGGACAAATAGGAGCATCATCCCCCAATATGGATGCGTCAGCTCAGCCAACGCCGCCATTTTCAGCAGCAAGAGCAAGAGAGCCGCCAAAACACCCATCGCTCCAACCCGGCTGTCCTTCATGATCGCAAGCATTTTTTCCCGGGAGCGGCTGCTCCCGAGTCCATCCGCCAGATCCATCCACCCGTCGAGATGCAGGCCACCGGTGATGTACACCCAGACGATCAGTGTCAACACGGCCGCAAGCAAAGGGCTGAACAGCCATAGCCCAGCTTGATGAACGCCCCACAAGATCAACCCGATGACTAGACCAACTGCCGGATACCAAGCGACGCTTTTTTTCCACGCTTCCTCGCTGGGACGCAGCCAAGGGACCGGAATGCGTGTGAAAAAAGAAAGGGCATGCCAAAATGCGTTCATCCTTTGATCCTCCAGGGGATTCCCGACCAGACCGCGTAGACCGTATCCGCGCGGCGGGCCGTCATCTGATTGACGTCACCAAGCACATCGGCAAACCAGCGTCCCAGCCTGCTCATCGCCACCCCGCCAAGTCCGACCTCACTGGTGACCGCGATGACTGTCCGTGAAGATGCTGCCACTCCGTCCAGCCAGGCAGTCGCTTCTGCATAGACCTCACGGGTAATGGCCTCGCTTCTCCACTCTGGCTCGGGGACCGCCATCAGCCAATTGCTGACCCAGGTAGAAAGGCAATCGATCAGGACGACCTCGTATTCTCGTGCTTCCTGAATGGATTCTGACAAGCGCAGAGGAATCTCCACACATCCCCAATCAGCAGGGCGGCGGGATCGATGCAGCGCAATCCGGCTGCGCATCTCCTCGTCCTTCGCCTCTCCGGTCGCGACATAGAGGACTCGCTTGCCTGTCTTAGACGCCAGTTCTTCGGCGAAACCGCTTTTTCCCGAACGGACTCCCCCCGTGACCAGGATCAGACTCATCGCTTCCTCCCCCTCTCCTCGCAAACCTCACGCAAGGCGTCAATCAACTGTTCGTTCTCTTCCCGCTTGCGCACGGCGATGCGGAAGTCTCGTGGGGACAAGCCCGGATACATGGCGCAGCTGCGGATCAGGATGCCTTTTTTCCCGAGCCCTGCCTGCAGCTCCGTCGCTGTCCAGTCTTCCGAGGTGCGTACGAGCAGAAAGTTGGCTTCCCCCGGCCAAACCTGCCAGCCCAATTCGGTATGCAATAAGGCACGCAGATACTCGCGCTCTCCCGCAATCAGCTTGCGCGTCTCCTGCTCGTAGACGATTTCCTCCAGACAACGCTCCCCTGCAAGCAAAGCCAAGGCATTGACGCTCCAGCTCACCTGCTTCGCCTTCATCCGCGCAATCACATCCGGATGAGCGATGGCATATCCCAGCCTCAGACCGGGGATCGCGTACATCTTGGTCATCGAGCGCATCAGGATCACCCGCGGATAATCGCCCAATGAATCCGCCAAGGTAAATGGATGATCCTCGTCAATGAAATCGAGAAAAGCCTCATCTACGATCAGCCAGGTGTCTGTCTCAGACGTCCAGCTCGCCATGCGCTCCAGCTCATCTTTCGC